>JANPFX010000186.1:0-7440 GCA_031423635.1 Acidimicrobiia bacterium
GAGTTCCTCAATGAGTTCGGCGCGAGCTCCCATTACCTTTTCGGCGACCACGGCCATTTCCGCAGCGATCATGGCGCCGACGTCCTGGCCGACGAGATGCACCGGTCCGACAAGCCCGATCTCGCTCTTGATGGCGTCGACGAGGTCCCAGCCGTGCAGGGCGACGTCGAGCATGTCGTCCAGCTGCGTCTCACCGGAATCGCCGGACTCCGGCCCGTAGCCAGGCAGAGCGGGGGCGAACACCCTGAACCGTGACCCGGTGTTCAGCGCGCTGAGCATCGGCTCGTCGTCGAAGAGACCTGTGGTTCCGTGAAGGAAGACCACGGCCGGCCCATCCGTCCCGAAGACCCGGACTTCCGACGCGATGCCCCGCCCCGTGGTGACCGAGAACGACTCCGGTGCGCTCACGACGGCCTGAGGCCGTCGCGCAGACGATCCTCGAAGGAGACCTCCGGCTGCACGCGCCCATCGAGCGGCTTGATCCACCAACGGTTGTCCCTCTCGTACTCCGGCCACATGTTGCGCAGCTGGGGCATGACCTTTTCGGCGAACATCTGGGTGTTGTAGCGGGTGAGCCAGTCGGGCATCGAGCCTTGGTGGAACAGTCCGAAGACCAGGCCGACCCGCAGCGACTTGATCATGTCCTCCATGCGTTCACGAACGGTGTCGGGCCCGCCGGCGATCACGTAGCCACCCTCGACGAGGTCCTTCCACGTGAGCTGGGTGAAGCTCTTCTGGTTGGAGCGTCGGAGCTGGCTGAGCGCACCGGCCTTGATCGTCTTGACGGTGCGATACCCAGGCGGGTCGGCAAAGCCCGGATACACGTGGAGGCAGCGGTTGTAGAAGTACAAGATGTGCTCGGCGTAGAGCTCCTCGGCCTGCGCGTCGTTCTCGGCGACGCAGATCGTCTGGGCGAACGCGGCCCGGAACGGCGAGTCGTCCTTGCCGAGCGCGGCCACCCGCTCCCAGTAGCCATCGAGGAGCATTTTGCCGGCCTTGTATCCGGAGTACGACAGGTAGGAGTAGTTGTAGTCGTTCTCGATGCAGAAGTCCCACGTCTCGATCGAGCCGCCCCCGGGGATGTAGATCGGCGGATGCGGCTGCTGGATCGGCTTCGGCCAGCAGTTCACGTAGCGCAGCTGGTTGAACTGCCCATCGAACGCAAACGGCTCCGTCTCCTTCCACGCCCGCATGATGAGCTCGTGGTTCTCGGCATACTTCTTCCGGGTCAGTGCGGGGATCTGGCCATAGGAGAAGTTCGTGTCCATCGGCGTTCCCACGGGGAAGCCGGCGACGAGACGACCGCCGCTGATGCAGTCGAGCATGGCGAACTCCTCGGCCACGCGGATCGGTGGGTTGTAGAGCGCGATCGAGTTGCCGATGACGCAGATCGCCGCCTTGCTCGTGCGGCGGGCCAGACCTGCCGCGATGATGTTCGGGCTCGGCATGATGCCGTAGGCGTTCTGGTGGTGCTCGTTGACGCCGATGCCATCGAAGCCCATGGCGTCGGCGTACTCGAGCTGGTCCATGTACTGGTGGTAGAGCTCGTTGGCGCGAATCGGGTCGAACAGCTTCTGATCGATGTCGACCCACACCGACCGGTGGTTGGCCCGGAAGTCATCGGGGAGATCCGGCCACGGCATCAGGTTGAACCAGACGAACTTCATCTTCGACTTACCCCTTCGGGAGCGCACCTCGCGTGACGACCACGGTAGGCCGCTCCCGACCGCGAACGCCATCTCTCATGCAAACGGAGCGAGACTCGGACCATGAAGACACTCAAGGACTTCTCCATCAAGCGGACCGCCCACCACCCGCACCCCGCCGTGCGGTCGGGGGACAAGCTCACACGCGGCGAGCGCGCCGCCGATCGCTTGCGCAACGGCATGGGTTCGTGGGGCTTCGTGTTCGCCGCGCTCGTGTTCCTCGCGGGCTGGATGATCGGCAACCGCAACGTCGGCTTCGATAAGTACCCCTTCATCCTCCTGAACCTGATCCTGTCGTGCCTTGCCGCGATGCAGGGCGCAATCCTGCTCATCGCCTCCAAGCGCGAGGACCAGATCAGCAGCGAGTTGGCACGGCATGATTACGAGACGAACATCGAGGCCGACCTGATCGTCAAGGAGATCCGTGAGCTCACCCGCGAGATCCACGCCCACACGGTGCAAAGCACTGGCGCTCCGCCGAGCGGATCGCTGGATAAGCAAGCCTGAAGGCGATCGGCACCTGACGCCCACTGAGCGCCCCGTGAGCGCTCAGTGCGAGAAGTGGACCCGGGGCAGACGCCGGTCGAGCCACGACGGGATCCACCAGTTGCGCTCACCGAGGAGCTTCATCAGCGACGGCACGAGCATCATGCGCACCACCGTTGCGTCGAGGAGCACCGCGAGCGCCAGGGTCACGCCGAGCTCGGTCGGCGGGATCGGCCCGGTCACACCGAACGCAATGAACACCACGATCATGATGAGCGCCGCGTTCGTGATCGGACGCCCGGTTCGGGCGATGCCGTCACGGATCGCCAACTGGGTGTCGCCGGTCGCATCGTAGCGTTCCCGGATTGCCGCCAGCAGGAACAGCTGGTAGTCCATTGACAACCCGAAGAGCAGGGCGAAGAAGAACAGCGGGGCCCAGGCGTCGACGAACCCCTGGTGCTGGATGCCGAGCAGGCCGGCGCCCCATCCGTGCTGGAACACCAGGGTGGCGAAGCCGAACGCCGCACCCACGCTGATGAAGTTCAGCAGGATCGAGGAGACGGCCAGCGCAAGGCTGCGGAACACCGTGAGCAGCAGGAGGAACGCCACGAGAGTGATCGCCGCGATGGCGATCGGGGCGCGACCCGTCAGCACCCCGGTCAGGTCGTAGTTCTGTGCGGCGGGGCCTCCCACCGACGCAGTGGGCGCCGCCGCTACAACGGTCCGCCGAAGGCGGCCGACGAGCTGACCGGTCGCCCGGTTATCGACGGCCGATCCCGGCGTCACCCGCACGACGGTGCGACCGCTGCCGGCGGACGGTTCGGCAACGATACGGGCATCCACAACACCGGTGTCGGCCCGTGCGGTTGTCACGACTGCTTGTGCCTGGGCCGCGTCGACCGTGACGAAGAGCGGTGCCGCGGCGCCCGGACCGAAGCCGGACACGAGCATCTCGTAACCGTCGCGGCTGGAACGGCCTTCGTCGACGACGCGCGCACCAGGCATCCCCAAGCGCATCCCCAACGCGGGAGCGGCGAGAAGCAGCAGAACGCCGAGGCCCGTGGCCAGGGTGATCCCCGGGCGCTTCATGGCGCGGGCCGTCCAGCGGGTCCAGCGACCTTCCGCGCTCCGGTCCGGGTCATCATGCCCGCGTGCCACGAGGACGCGGTCGCCGAGAGCGACGAGCACCGCTGGGAGCAGGGTGAGCGAGGCGGTGGCCACGGCCACCACGGAGAAGATCATCCCCAGCGCCATCGCCCGGAACACCATGACCGGCACCAGGAACACCGCAGCGAGGGAGAGCACCACGGTCAGTGCGGACAGGAACACGGCCTTACCCGCGGTGTCGAGTGTCGACGCCATGGCTTCCGACGCGTCCTTGCCGTCCTCGCGTTCCTCCCGGTAGCGGGACACGATGAACAGTGCGTAGTCGATTCCTACGGCGAGGCCGATCATCATCGAGAAGTTCATCGACCACACGGAAAGCGGCGTGATCGAGGTCGCCAGGTGCAGACCGGCGAATCCGACGGCGATACCCGACACCGCGAGCAGCAGTGGCAGACCGGCGGCGATCGCCGATCCGAATGCGATGAACAGCAGGATCATCGTTGGTAGACCCGACAGCAGCTCCGCCTTGTGGAGCGCTTCCTCGTTCGACGTGTTGAAGTCGCTCCAGACCGGCCACTCGCCTGTCACTTCGGCGCGGGCACCGTCGGGCAACTCGAGCGATGCGACGCGGGCGATGACCGCTCCGGCGGACTCAGGTAAGTGCGCGTCGTTCTTCGTCTTCAGCTGGACCGGAATCAAAGCGGTGAGACCGTCACGAGATATCAGCCCGGCGTCGGTGGGCATCGCCAACGGGTCGGCCACACCGCCGACCCCTTCGGCACCCTGCAACCCCTTCAACACGGCCTGCACCGCCGTCTGGTCCTCGGTGAACAGCGTCTTCTGATGGACGACCACCACTGCCGCTTCCGCTCCGACGCCCGGGAAGTCGGCTCGGAGCTCGTCTCGCACCTTCTGGGCAATCGAACCCTGAGCCTCCCAACCCGCGCCCGACAGGGCACCGTTCACCGTGATGGCCAAGGGAGCAGCGGCAAACGCCACGGCGAGCCACAGCAGCATCACCGGCTTTCGTCGCCGCGCCGAGAACCGCCCGAGCCGGGCGAACCAGTGGTCCTTCGGGATGGGATCGTCAAGTGCGGTGCGGCCGGCAGTGGGCATGGCGGAAGCTGACATTGCGCCAACTTATACCCCCTGGGGTATCAGATGCAACCTTGCCCTTCGCCCGCGAGGTGGTATCGGGAGGGTAGGTGGACCACTCGGAGCAAACCAGGGAGAACTACCGTTGATCGTCATGCGGTTGTCACCCGGGGTCCGAAACGCTCTCGGCGCCGCCGTGGTGTTCGGCGCGGCGACGCCCTTCGCCAAACGATTGGGTGAGGGCGTCAACTCGCAGGTGCTCGCCGGGTTGCTGTACCTCGGCAGCGGGCTGATCCTCAGCCTGACGTTGCTCGTCCGTCCCTCGGGGACGCGGGAGGCCACGCTGCAGCGCCCCGATCTCGGCCCCCTTGCGCTCGCCGTGGTCTTCGGCGGCATGGCCGGCCCGCTCCTGCTCATGATCGGGCTGCGGACGACGCCGGCAGCGAGCGCGTCGCTGCTGCTCAACCTCGAAGCGGTCTTCACCGCCCTCGGCGCATGGCTGATCGCCAAGGAGCATGCCGATCGACGCATCGTCATCGCCATGTTCGTGATCGTCGCCGGTTCATCGCTCCTCTCGATCGAGCCGGGCGGCGGGTTCGGTCTCACCGTCGGCGCACTGGCGATCGCCGCCGCGTGTCTGTGCTGGGGCATCGACAACGTCGCCACCCGACCGCTCGCCCTGCGCGATCCGCGGCAGATCGCCGCCGTCAAAGGCGTGGTTGCCGGATCGGCCAACGTGGCCATCGGTCTCGCGACAGGTGGGCGGCTCCCATCCGCACCCCGCATCGGCGCGGCGATGGTCGTCGGGTTCCTCGGCTATGGGCTCAGCCTCGTGCTCTACATCCGTGCCATGCGATCGCTGGGCACCGCCCGCACCGGGGCGTACTACGCGGCAGCGCCCTTCGTCGGCGCGGCCATCGCCCTGGTGTGGCTACGCGAGCCCGTTGGGCGCTTCTTCTTCCCCGCCGTCGTACTCATGGCAATCGGCCTGGCCGTTCACCTCACGGAGCGCCACACCCACGATCACACCCATGTGCCGATCACCCACGCCCATCGCCACGGCCACGTGGACGAGCATCACGACCACGGCGCGTCACCCGATGCAGCAGCTGAGGCGGATGAGGCAGACGATCATGCGGCCGAGCACGTTCATGAGGCGATCTCGCACAACCACGGGCACACGCCTGACGAGCACCACCTCCACGATCACGGCTAGCAGGGTTTCGCCGTATTCTGGCGCCACCTGAACCGGGAGGCTCCACCATGTCGATCGTCATCGAGCCAGCGAACGCCCCCTGCGGCGCAACCATCCACGGCGTGAACTTCGCCGAGGAGATCTCACCGGCGACCGTGGCCGAGATCCGAGCCGCGTGGCTCGAACACCTGGTGGTCGCGTTTCCCGACCAGCACCTCTCGCTCGATCGATACGAAGAGGTCGCGCAGCTCTTCGGCGACTTCGGCCAAGACCCGTACTTCAAGGGCCTGTCCGATCATCCGCACATCGCCGAGGTGAAGCGCGAGGCCGACGAGACCACACCGCTGTTCGCCGAAGGCTGGCATTCCGACTGGAGTTTCCTCGACACACC
The DNA here is from genome assembly GCA_031423635.1 of Acidimicrobiia bacterium. Lineage (GTDB taxonomy): Bacteria > Actinomycetota > Acidimicrobiia > Acidimicrobiales > JANYDT01 > JANLQX01. Next base: position 5,981 of record JANPFX010000186.1, read on the forward strand.
GCCATCGGCCACGATGCTCTACGGACGCGAGATTCCACCGCACGGTGGTGACACGTTGTACGCCAACCAGATCGCCGCATACGACGCCCTCGAAGATTCCATGAAGGAGCGCATCGATGGTCTGATGGGTGTCCACTCGGCGCGCCGTGGGTATTCGAAGCAGGGCCAATACGGCGAGAAGGACAAGGGGCGTTCCATGGCGATCGTCTACTCCGACGACGCCATGGCCACGCAGTTACACCCACTCGTGCAGGTGCACCCCGAGACCGGCCGCAAGGCCCTCTTTCTCAGTCCGGGTTACACCATCGACATCGAGGGTATGGACTCCGCCGAGGCACAGGAGCTGCTCATGGAGCTCTACACCCATCAGGCCAAGAACGAGTTCATCTACCGTCACTCCTGGTCGCCGGACATGCTGACCATGTGGGACAACCGGTCGGTGATCCACGCTGCGACGGGCGGGTACCAGGGGCATCGCCGCCTCCTCCAGCGCATCACGTTGACGACCCGCGCCTAGCGGGCGCGGCCGAGGTCCGCGCTGCCGGCGTCAGCGATTCCCGGAGAAGAACTCGCCGATCCATCCAGCGACGACACGGCGATCGAGCGGACGGTCGAGCGTCGCCCGAGCTTCGGCAACCCTCTGCGCGCCTATCAACTCGATTCGGCCGGCCAAGAGATGATCGGCGAGCGGCGGGACGAACTCCGGGTGCACCTGGATCGTCCATGCCCGCTCGCCGATGGCGAAGCCACCGTAGGGGCAGTACTCCGCGCTGAAGAGCAGTTCGGCCCCGTCTGGCAGTCGCGTCACCTGGTCCTGATGGCTGCCGATCAGGGCGATGCTCTCGTTGCCCTGACCCATCCATGATCGTCGGGCGACGACGTCGAACTCACGCACCCCCACTCCCCACCCGTGCGGGGACTTCTCGACCGTGCCGCCCAGCGCTTGGGCCAGGAGCTGATGGCCGAAGCAGATCCCGACGAACGGTGCCTCCACGGCGACGATCTCACGAAGCAGATCCTCGGCATCGGCCAGCCACGGAACCGGATCGTAAGCAGACAGACGACTCGGTGACGACAGCCAGCCATCACATGCGCGCAGATCATCCGGGAAACGGCCCTCGTCGAGGTCGTAGCGCACCAGCTCGATACCCTGCCCATCGAGCAGCGAGGCGAACAGCTCCGGGTAGTCCCCGGCGATGTGGACGCTCTTCGGGTCGACGTGACCCATCATCAACAGCCCGATCCTCAACGGACCAGCAGTCATCGCGCAGCCCTCACCGGAACGAGAACACCGTGGCCGCGGCCCCCTCCAGCGGCGGGAGAAGCCCGCGAGATCGGAGGATCGGCATCACGCCCTCGCCGAACCAGTACGCCTCTTCGAGATGCGGATACCCCGACAGGATGAACTCGTCGAAACCGAGACCGTGGTACTCGGCGATGCGGTCCGCCACCTCATCGTG
>JANPFX010000187.1:0-9991 GCA_031423635.1 Acidimicrobiia bacterium
GAGGACCCGGCGGCATCGGTGGCTTTGAGACCAGCGCCGACGCCTTCGTTGTCTACGCATCCACCGACCAGCGCGACATCCTCATCGCCTGGTACCAGGCGCTCGTCGCCGCCGACTACCGCTGGAACGTCCAAGACCACGGCGACACGGTGGAACTCACCGCGTTCTCCAAAGACGACACGACCCGTCACGCGAACGTGACACTCACTCGCGACCTTCCCACTGAGGTCATACGCGTCTACACGTCAGCCTCAACCAACACAACACCGTTCGCCACGGCACCGAGCGGCACCGAGACGTATGTCGCCGTCGTCGTCGGACACGGCTGACCCCGATGCACGGATTGACAGAGAGGAACGACGTGCAGCGGGCTGGCCCTCCCCCGGACGTGCCGGTAGGTGACGCTCATACCCGCCCAATCCGTACCGGTCTGGTGTTCGATCCTTCGACGAATCTCTATCAGTACAACTGGAAGACTGAGGCCACATGGACAAACTGTCGCGAGTTCCAGATCGCTCTACGGGATGGCTCAACGCGCAGCCGCTTTTTCCTGCTGCGCTGATCCTGGTTGTCACAACATTCGGCGCCGCCGGATGCCGATCGGCCGGATCCCAATCAATGTCGTCCTCGACTGCTCTCATAACTGCGGTTGCCCAACCCCCGGGGGCAATCAATGGGACGGAGTTCGCTCGCAAGGTGCGTGCGTCGATGGTGACGCTGAGCGCTGTGGATGTCAGTGGGGACGGCTGGGTGATCGTCCGACGCAAACGGCAGGTGCAGTACTCCTTTACTACGCATGTCACCTCTGGAGGAACACGAGCGACACGAGAGGTGCGCGAGCGGGACGTTCGTGGAGTGCTGGCCTCCACCGAGCAGCGGGAGTTGGTGTCGGGTACCTCGCGAACGCGAACGCGTGTCCGCGGATCGTGGGGACCTTGGGCCAACGATGACCCCGCGACGACAATCGGAGAGATGGTCGGATTTGGTTCAGGGGACCTCGGATCTGTCGCTGCGGATATAGCCGACACACCGCAATTCACGAAGGATCAGCGGTGTGGAGACTGTTGGACGGGCTCGTCTGAAGACGGCCGCCGGGTCATTCGCATCAATTTTGATGCGACGCGACTCGTCGCGATCGAGGCTGCCATCAGCAAGGGACAACTGACGACAGGTGTCACGACCAAGTTCTCGGGATTCGCGCTTCGCTAGCTAGTGACCGTGATTCATAAACACGCTGCGGAATTATCGGCCAGCGCCGTCCGTCGCGACGTTCTCGTCGTGCTGGCTGGGTAAAGCAGGCAGTGAATCGTGGCGTTGCGGCGGGAGGACATGCTCGCTGATCCCGCCGCATCCAGGGGCTTACCGACCGCCACCCCAGCGAGGGCCGCGAGCGCCAGCGGCTCGGCTCACGGCGCTCGGCCAACGGCCGAGTTCGGCGAGGGCACGCGCTGCCGCGTTGAGACCGCACAAGCCGTGGGCACCGGCGCCGGGTGGCGTCGACGCCGAACAAAGGTAGGTGAACGGTATGCCGGTGAAGTATACGGATCGACGGCGAAGCGCGGACGGAACAGCGTCTGAAGCAGCGATGCTGCCCCTGGCGTGACCCTTCTGGGGTGGTCCACGTGTTGTGAGAGTCCGTCGCTCCAGATTAGGGGCAGGAGTGGGCATCTCCCTGCCGGGCGGACAGTGGTTATGACGCTCGCGAGAAGCCCTGTTCCCAGGTGATGGGTGCGACGTAGTCGAGGCTGGAGTGCAGCCGTCGGGTGTTGTACCAGTTGATCCAGCGGAAGATCGCCCGCCGTGCCTCGGCCCGGGTGGCGAACGTATGTCCTTGCAGGCATTCGCGCTTCATCGACTCCCAGAACGACTCGGCCCGACATCACCCGTATATCACCGGGTATGTGCGGCTCGGTGGCAGATCGTAGGTGGAGCGAAGTGCGAGATCGCACTTCGATGCGAGACTCGATCTCGTGCACCGCGAGCTTGTCACAGACCGACTCCGCCTTCGTCAATGGGGAGTTCAGGACCGAGCGCCGTTCGCCGCCCTGAATGCCGATCCGATCGTCATGGAGTTCTACCCAGCGATGCTGTCTCGCACCGAGAGCGACACTTTCGTAGATCGCATCGAGGACCACTTCGACAAACACGGATTCGGTCCCTGGGCGGCTGAGCTCAGGGAAACTCGCGAGTTCATTGGATATGTTGGCCTTTGGCTTTGGCCAGCGACGCTCGAAGCGCCGTTCACCCCGGCCGTCGAAGTGGGCTGGCGGCTAGCGCGACAGTTCTGGGGTTCCGGGTTCGCGGCGGAAGCCGCTCGGTCCGCAATTGCTGACGGCTTCGATCGGCTCGCAATCACTGAGATCGTTTCCTTCACCTCCACGATCAACGCCAAATCACGGCGCGTCATGGAGAAGCTCGGGATGACGCACGAGATGGGTGATGATTTCGAGCACCCTTCCGTTCCACTCGGACACCCGCTACGTCCGCACGTCTTGTACCGACTACAGCGGTCAGAGGAACGGCCTCCACCATCACGGCTTTAGGTGTACCGCGCCACGAATCGACCATCGGCAGCCGACGGCGTTGCCACGGCGACGCCGTCGATCGGGCGCCGGGGTACCGGCGCTGTAATCCGTTCTTGCGACCAACGAGCCTCAGGTCAGACACCGAGGATGCTCGGTCCATTCGGATTCGCTCGTTTCAGGCGCGTCACTCAAGCGATCATCGGGTCGGTCCAGGCGTTCATCGTTCGCGGAGCGTTGTCACTTCTTCGGCTGAGCTGACAACGGAATGTCCACCGAAACGGTCGTGGTCCCATCCTCGTGCTCGATGGTCACGTCACCAATCGCCCTAACGATCGCCAACCCGCGTCCGCGAGGTTCCTCCGGATCCGACGCCTTGAGGTTCGGTTCGAAAGCGTCACCCTGGTTGGCCACGCTCACGCGGATATCGTCGTCCGAGAGGTCCATCGAAAACGCCACTGCGCCGCTCCCGGTGCTTGCCTCCACGGCGTTCGTCACCAACTCTGTCGTGACGAGTTCCACGTCGGCAATCTCCTCCGCGTTGGCATGGTCGTCCTGCAACGCTGCCGAGGCGATGCGTCTAGCCACGGCGCCCTCTCGAACGTTCGGCTGCACTTCAAGCTTCACGACTCTTCGCATCGGGCATCTCACTCGCAGTCAATTGCGGCTTCACCGCTCCTGGGGTGTTATCCCAACGTTGATCACGTGAAACCGCGAGGAATTCGCAGACTCGCTCGCCGGCACGGACACCCGGTCACATGACTACCCGACGCCTGCTGTTGCCGGCGGTCATGGATCAGCCGGCGCAGAGGGTCGTCGATCGCTGGGAGATGGCGCTCCACCTGCTGGATGCCTCCGTGCGGCCGAACTCGGTGACGAGGTCAGATCCGCCCAGATGCGTGACCGCGTCCGCTGCGCGCACGCCCACGCTTCGACGTCATCAAGCCGCTCGACCCTCCTCACGTGTTGTGTTCGAGTGGGTCCGATGTCCTGCTCGTGACAGCCACTTCGGAGTCGGCGAGTCGTTCGACGGGAGACATCTCATCTTCAACCGGGGCCGGTCACCAGGCATGACGTCGGTCTCCGAAACGTGCCACGCGGGACTGTCGCCGGCGATCTCCACGTTGGACCCATGTTCGAACACGAGGCTTCCGCCGAAGGTCGCACCCACCGCGACCAGCGCGGCAACGACGATCGAGATGAACAGGACCGGCACGGTGGGATGGACGCGAGCGTGATAATCGTTCAGCCGCAGCGCGAAGTCGACCAGCGCGAGTGCCGTCTCGAACATCATCGTCAACGCGAGAGTGTTCGCGGTACGTCGTGCTTGAGTGCCCTTCTCGGTCGAACGCAGCCAATCCCAGAAACCCGTCAGGGCTATGAGTCCGGAGACGGCCGAACCGCCGATGAAGCGGAACGTGCCCGCGCGGAAGAAGTGCTGGTTGTTCAAACGGTTCAGCCAGGAACGCGTTCACGGATCGACCAGCTGGCGAGACCCTGCGATCGGTACGCCAGACGCGATCCCCACATCGCCCAAATCGCCCCGCATCGCTTACGGCGCAACGAGCGAACATCCGTCGGGCCCTCTCCCCGGTGGCAGCGTCGGGTGGGCGGACACGAGGTTCACCGATCGATCCGCACTGTCCCCGCCCGTTGATACCGCAAGCCGGATCGGAAGGGACTTGGCGGATGGGGTCTGGGCGTGAGGGCCGTGGTGAGGGCGTGCCCGAGAACGAGGGGTTGGGTTGCCGCCGGCTGGGTATGGTTGCTTCGTGAAGCCCCCACTCGCCGTACTGGTCATGGTCGCCGCTCTCGCTGCTTCTGGTTGCAGCTCACAGACTCGGTCATCGTTGGCGTCCGATGCGCGCAACGTCGGAACAGACGTCGCCAGTGCTGCCGCCTCAGCTAAGAACAACGCCGCCGAGACCCTCGCCCGCAACGTTGCAACGCAGCAAGGCGAGCAGCAGTTCAGGAGCGCTGGGCAGGAACTCGCTGGACCCCTCTCCTGCGAAGCCAAAATTCAAGATGGCGTATCCAAGGTCGTTATCAACTGCACGGGCAAGACCAAAGCTGGCGGCGCTGCCGTACTCACCGGAACTACGAGCGAACTACCCGGTGCGTCCGTCGTCGCTCTCAACGGCGAGTTCATTGGCGCCGTCGACGGCGAGCAGGTCTTCACCACGCAACGCCTCGGTAACTGACCGACCCGCTCAGTTTCAAACGGGTGCGGTTTCTGGTGGAGGGTTGCTGAGTGCTGGTCTCCACCCCCGAGGCCACCGTTGGAACTGCCCGTCGGTTCAGGAAGCTTTCGCCGGGCTTGGCTGTCGGCACTCGTATCGCCGCCCGATGACGCGGCAGATCACAGCGATCGAACCCCCACACTCCGGGCCATACGAGCGGCCCTGGCAGCGCTTGCGTCGAACAGCCTGAAGGCACGGCGATCGTCGGCAAAGTTGTCGCCGGACTCCCGACCCGTCCCACACCTCTCGCCCCTTCGACGCTGGTCACCCGGTGGCGTGGGCGATGAGGATCTTGCGGTTATGCACACCAGTCTTGGCGAAGATCGACTTGAGGTGGTCCTGGACGGTGTGGGCTGAGAGGAACAGCCGCTCGGAGATCGCTCGAGTGTCACCGCCGATGACCAGTAGCCGCAGGATCTCCCCTTCGCGTGCGCTGAGTCCGGCGACACGTGCGTATATGTCCGTCCGCTCATCGCGTGTCGCCCGTTCGATGCTGACAGCGATCGCGGCGGGTCGTGCCGCCGCGGGCCAGGCCCGTGCCGCACGGGTGGTCAGCCAGCGGCCGCCGAGCGGCAGCCGTGCCCGGGCCGCCTGGCCACCGACGCCGACCTCGTTGGCCAGCAGCTGGGCGGCGACGTTGTAGACGGCGGCAGGGATCGGCGCATGGTCCGGCGAGGGCGGAAGCAGTGCCCGCAGGTGCGCCTGTGCCTGCGCCGTCTGCGTGATGAGGGACAGCTCATCATCGAGCAGCACGATGGCCGGCTCGTCCATCGGGGCGCCGCCGGTGGTGGAATGTGCGAAGGTCGGCAGCAGACTGCATCGCGCCGCTTTCGTGACCGCCGAAGCGCACGCCTCCAGCGTCGTGCACTCCTTCGCCGAGAAGGTGCCTCCGATGCGCCAGAGGTCGATGAAGCCCCAGCATCCGTAGGCGTCGCGCAAGACCATGGTGGCCACATCGGTGACGCCGTAGCCCGCTATCTGCTCAGTCCATGTGCGCTGGCCGAGCGTCCCGTTCGATGCACCCGCGAGCGTTGTCACAACGGGGGTGAGCGGGTTCGCCCAGTGACGCTCTTCCACGAGGTAACGGTTGCGGATCAGTGACGGTACCTGGCGAACGTCGGGCACCTCGGCCAGGGGCACGCAGCCCACGGCTGTTTCGGGGTCCGTCGAGAGCCACACGTAGGAGTCGAAGGGCACCATGGGGGAGATCGCTTGCAGGATGGCACCGCGCAGCGCTCGATCCGCGAGACCCCGCTGCGCAAGAGCGTCGATACGGTCGTCGAGTTCCACACCCGGCAGACTACGACGCACCCCGGTCCCCAACTTGTTGGGATTGTCCGCAACCCGATCGATCCGTACGGTCGATCAATGACCAGACTCCACATCGAGCACCCGATCACCGCGTACCCGACATGGCGTGAAGCGTTCGACCGCTTCGCCGACGCCCGGGTCGGAGCGGGCGTCGTGTCCACGCGCCTCGCCCGGCCAATCGACGACGACCATTACATGGTCATCGATCTCGGGTTCGCCACGTCGGCCGCAGCGCAAAGCTTCCTCGCCTTCCTCGTGCAGCACGTGTGGGCCACGCCGGCCAGCTCCCCCGGGCTCGCCGGCACGCCTCGGACGATGATCCTCGATGAGCTCGATTGAGCCTCGTCGGTCAACGGAATCCGGGGTTCAGACGAACGATCCTGCCAGGAGTCCGTTGGCGCGCTCGTCCCGTGCGAGGTCGCCGCGATAGACGCCGAGGTCGTGTTTCACAGCCACCACCAAACGCCAACACGTGGCACCGCCTGGTCGCATTCACCGGACGTCGACTGCAAAGGCATCCGCTCTGACGGCGCGGCTTGGGCGATCACCATCTCCTCCTGTCCGCGCGATCGCTCTCGCCTTCCCGGAAGTCAACGAATGAGACACACAGTCCTTGAATCGGCGTTCTCAGGTTCATCACGGCCTCGTTTCAGTCGAGAGCGTTGAGCAAGGACACATCGGCAAGGACCCGAACCCACGTCATCGGTTCGAGTCCTTGTCTTTCCGGGCCGTAGGGCGTCGCTGATCCTTCCGACCGAACCAGGGAACCGTTTGATCTGGCAGTCGAAACAGCTCCAGGGTTGAACGCACCGAGGAGCGGGTAGGCGACAGCCTGTTGTTTGAGACGCGCGCCAACCAGGGTCACCCGACTTGAGGAGCGCAACCCGACATCGATCCATTCGACACGATGTGAGGAAATCAACAAGTGAACGCTCAGCGCATGCTCCCGTTGCGGGGCAGACTCCGCGTGCGGCCGCTGCTCGCTATCGGCGTGTTCGCCGTCGGCGTGCCGCTCGTCCTCGGAGGCTGCGGATCAGACAAGGTCGCAGTGCCCTCATCGGTGGCCAGCGCGACTGGGGCGGACGGAACGTTCACAATGAACGAATTCACGATCAAGCTTGGGTCGCAGTCGCTGTTGAGCGGAACGGTTTTGCTCACCGCCAACAACGTCGGCAGCGAGGAGCACGAGCTAGTCCTCGTCCGAACGTCAGCGGTGACGGATCTCCCAACCAAGGCGGATGGATCCGTCGACGAAGACAAGATCGCCGAGACCGACAAGATCGGCGAAATCGAACACGTCATGTCCCACCAAACCAAATCCCGCCCCTTCCAGCTCGACCCGGGGACCTACGTGGCGTTCTGCAACCTCATCGACCAGATGGGCGCCGGATCGATGATGAACGGAAACATGGGCAGCGGCCAGAATATGGGCAGAGGCCATGTGCACTTTGCTCGTGGCATGTACCAGTTGATCGTCGTTAAGTAGCTGCCCCCGATGCGAACTGACGCCAACCATGACATGGCGATGGACGACGTCGACCGCCGAGGAGACGAGCCGCCGACCGCTGTCGCACCCCTCGACAAGGGAATGAAGGGCTCGCACGATCACGCCGAGATGATGTCGGACACCTCGCAGCGTCCCGGGACGGACCACAGCCAAGGACACGGGATGGACCACGCGGCGATGTTCCGCCGCAAGTTCTGGATCAGCCTCATCCTCACCGTGCCGGCAGTCGTGTACAGCTCGATGGTCCAGGAGTGGTTGCGCTACACCGCCCCGACCTTCAGTGGGCATACCTTCGTCGCCCCCCTCTTCGGGACCCTCACGTTCGCGTGGGGCGGGCCAGTGTTCCTACGTGGCGGATGGAGCGAGATTCGCGATCGCAAGCCCGGGATGATGCTGCTGATCTCGATGGGGTTGTCTGTCGCGTTCGGGGCCTCGGTGGCCACCCTTATCGATCTGATCAACGTCGAGTTGTGGTTCGAACTCGCCACGCTGGTCACGATCATGCTGCTCGGCCACTGGCTCGAAATGCGCGCGATCGGCCAAGCCCACGGGGCGCTCGCCGCCCTCGCCGCGCTGCTGCCCGACGAAGCCGAACGGGTCGACGGCGACACTGTCACCACCGTGCACATCGACGACTTGCGCGTCGACGACGTCGTCCTGGTCCGACCCGGCGGACGGATCCCGGCCGACGGAGAGATCATCGACGGCACCGCCGAGATCGACGAAGCCATGATCACCGGCGAATCAAATCCCGTCGCCCGCACGATCGGCGAACGCGTCATCGCCGGATCGGTCTCCAGTGACTCGGCGATCAGAGTCCGGGTTACCGCCATCGGAGCCGACACCGCGCTCGCCGGGATCCAACGACTCGTCCAAGAGGCCCAGGAATCACAGTCCCGGGCACAAGCGCTCGCCGACCGGTTCGCCGGCCTGCTGTTCTACGTCGCCGTCGCATCGGCCGCGGCCACATTCGTCGTCTGGATGATTCTCGGTCACACCAACGCAGCGGTGGAACGGACCGTGACGGTGCTTGTCATCGCCTGCCCGCACGCACTCGGACTGGCTATCCCGCTCACCATTGCCGTGTCGACGAGCATCTCCGCCTCGGCCGGGATCCTCGTCAAGAACCGCATGGCGCTCGAACGGATGCGCACCATCGACACCGTCATGTTCGACAAGACCGGGACCCTGACCACCGGACACCACACCGTCACCGACATCCACACCACGGGAATCGACCGGGCGGAACTGCTCTCGCTCGCTCGGGCCGTCGAAGCCGATAGCGAACACCCACTTGCCCGGGCAATTGTCGATCTCGCCGACCGCGAGGACGTTCCCGCCGCGACGGCGAGCGACTTCGTGAACCTCGCCGGACGCGGCGTGGAGGCATCCATCAACGGTGTCCACGTCGGAGTCGGTGGACCGGCACTCCTCACCGAGAAGCAGTTGACCGAACCAGCAGATGTCGCGGCCGTCACCACCACATGGCGCTCACGCGGTGCCGCCGTGCTGCACGTGATCCGTGACGGCACCATCGTCGGCGCGATCGCCCTCGAAGATCAAATCCGACTCGAGTCACGTACGACGATCGACGAGCTGCGCCGCCTCGGCATCCGGTCCGTGATGATCACCGGTGACGCCCAACAGGTCGCCGACTCCGTCGCTGCCAAACTCGGTGTCGACGAAGTCCTCGCGCAAGTGCTCCCCGAGGACAAAGACAAAGCAGTCGCAGGCCTCCAAGCCCGTGGGCTCAAAGTTGCGATGGTCGGTGACGGCGTCAACGACGCACCTGCCCTCGCCCGCGCTGACGTGGGCATCGCGATCGGAGCCGGTACCGACGTCGCCATCGAAGCCGCCGGTGTCGTCCTCGCCTCATCCGATCCCCGCAACGTGCTCGGCATCATCCGACTCTCGCGTGCCAGCTACCGCAAGATGATCCAGAACCTCGCCTGGGGTGCCGGTTACAACCTCATCGCCATCCCCGCCGCCGCAGGAGCATTCAGCTTCGCCGGGATCACCCTCTCACCAGCAGTAGGCGCCATCCTGATGAGCGTCTCCACCATCGTCGTTGCCGCCAACGCCCAACTCCTTCGCAGACTCGACCTCACACCACCCGCCCTCTCCGACACGGCACCCACGGCCTCGTCAGGGTAGCCAAGGACCAAGTCGCCCGAGGGTGACGGTTTCGACGGGAACGTCGAGACCGAACCGCACGTGGACAAGCCCCGACGGTGTCTTCTACTCCGCTCTGGAACTGCGGCGTGAACCGCCGAATCCGACCCGGGCACCACTGATGCTCGTTGCGAGGTATCGCGCCTCGCGAGATGACAAGGACTTCACGAAGTGACCGTAGGGGCAGTGATGGTTTGGATCGGAAGGCGAGCGTGTCGCCATTCCGGGTACCCGTCGGC
>JANPFX010000188.1:0-16673 GCA_031423635.1 Acidimicrobiia bacterium
TCGGGGGTTCGAGCCCCTCACGGTCCACCATCCAGTTCGCATCCCCCACGTGGGCTGGGGCGCGAACTGCCCCAGCCCTTCGCTGACCTGACCGTCCAAGCAGGCAGAGGCCGACGTCGGACCTTGTGAAAGGGTCTCCAACTTGATCGGCATGCCTGCTCGGGTGTTGGCCGGAAGGAGCCGGCCGGTCGTTCTTCGCTAACTCTCGCAGTTCGTCTTGGTTTCGGCGATACAGACGTCTACGCCGCTACTGCCGTGTGCAGTATCGACTCCGAGCTCTCCATCCAGCCTGTCGCTGTCGCTACCCCCGGTCATGATGTCGTTCCCGACACCACCGAAGACAGAGTCAACGCCTTCTGCTCCCTCGACGATATCGTCTCCGTCTCCTGCGTAGACCAGGTCATTTCCGGGGCCAGCTGGGAGGCGGTCGTTTCCTTCGCCACCGTAGACAATGTCATCGCCTGCTGCCGCAGCGATCTGGTCATTGCCCGTGCCGGCGTCGCCGACGTCGTTGCCGGCACCCAGCTCAAGGCGATCATTCCCTGCATTGCCTGCCACACAGTCGTCTGAGGAACCGCTTTCGATGGTGTCATCACCGCCGTAGCCGATGATGATGTCCCTCTTGTTTGTGCCCTTCAGGTTGTCGTTGCCGGGAGTACCAACAATGACGTTGTCGAAGACCATGGCGTCACACTCGGAAGGTGCGGGAAGTCGGTTCTTGACCGTGCAGACGAGGTCTTCACCGCCGGTGAGAACCAGGTTCATGCTCGAACCAAGGCCCGGGCTGGCACCGGCGGCCTGTGTGTACACCGCGCCGCCCTCCGACTGGACGCATGTGATGGAGATGTCGAAGAGGTTGAGGTCGCCGCCCGTCCCTGCCGTCTCGGAAATGACGCGTGTCCCGGGCTGCAGGACGACTCGTCCGGTCGTACCTTCGTCGCCAACGTTAGGCATGATCGTTACGCCATCGATGTTGAGGTTGAAGAGCCCTGGGGCGTTGGCCGGCACGACGTCCTTGCGCACTTCGACGATCGGCCGCGGGACGAGATTGAAGGAGTCGAGCACCGGCGAGTTGAAACCGCCGATGGCAAAGGTGCCTTTGAAAATGTCCGCCCTGGTGGTGCCCACAGGGAAGCTCTCGCTGTAGACCGGGCCGAACCCGTCGTCCGAATCAACCTCGCCGTCCGCGTCATACGTGATGACATGGAAGGCCAGCGCTTCGAGCCTCGCTTCTGTCGCAGAGGCATTTTTGGTGTGGTTCGACATGGTTGCGCTGCCCATCAAGAGCGTCGGTGTGATCGGAATGACCTTGTTGTTCAGGGAGTTTGTCGTCAGGCGCAGTGTGTCGCCCACTTTGAATGTCGCACTGGTGCCAATGCCACTGGTAAGCGGGTTGTCATTGCCGCCGTTCAATACCTCGAAGCCGAGGCTTTTGCCCCAGTTCAGATTCACATCTACACGCGGTGTGAATTTGAGGTCCTGCTGCATGGTCTCGATAGCGGTGATGATTGCCTTGAAGACCGTCCAGTCGATTGAGGCCGCGCCAAGGTTCACGCTTGTGCCGCCGCCGGGAAGGACGTTCACGGGAAGAATTGCGTACGGGTCCTGCCCAGTGGCCGAGATCGTGCCATCGGCCGCATTGAACGTGGAAGCAACCGCGACGTTCGGGTTGAAGAAGTAGCCATTCTCGCCACAGCGCGGGTTGTCGTATTTGCTCAGGAGCCACGGGAAACCGAGCGGAAGAGGTTTGAAACAGGTGCTGAGTTCGCTTGGATTCAACCCGAGAATCTCGCCTGCGGTGCTTATGGCGCTCGGCGGGAAAACGTTGTTGCCTGCAGGCGTGCAAGCTATGAAACACACCTGGCCGGTTAGTGACGCGTTGGCTTTGAGCACTCCATCCAAGGCGACTCTGTTGAGTTTGGGGAAGGAGGCGACGATCTTGGCATTGGCCGAATCGACGACCATTGAGGTCCTGATGTCGACTGCAGCACCCGGGTCGAACGAGTTATCTGATGGCGCGGTAAAGGTGACAGTCACGGGGTAGGTGACGCTCAATGTCCCGCCTTCGAGACCTTCGATGCGGATCGACATGCCGATCTCGCCGCTGACAGACCCGACAAACTCGGCGCCGTAGTAGGTGCAGAGGTCCTCAAGGCACACCTTTTCGATACCGCCAAACGGGCTTGATTCTTTCCAGGTCTCGTTGAACAGGGTGAGATTGGCCTTCGTGGGACTGCCCGCTCCACCGCCCCACATGTTCTGGTTGGCCGTCGAAAGGATCGCTGATCGCACGATGGACTTTGTTGACGCGCTGGGCACAACTGGCGCAGGGCCACTGAGGCCCGCAACGGTGGGTAGGGCCGTTGACTGTGCCCTCGCTTGAGGTGGAAGGGCAGCCGCGGCGAGGGCGAAACACGCGACGGTGGCGCAGGCCGCCAGTCCATAGCCTGTGAAGGAACTCGATCTCATGAACAAACTGCTTTCCTGGTACGAAGCCACACTGAACGGTGGTTCATCGCTGGAGTTCACGTTACGAGGACTTCCGCGCCCCGTCAACTACGGAGCGTGGTCGCCCCGGATGTTTGGGCGCCGCGATTGTCGTGTCTCGATGGTCTCCTGGCCCACATCGCCGCTGTAGGTCTGCCCGTTGTCCTTCGCACGGGCGCCGTCGTTCAACGGCTTCCCGTTCTCGACGACGCGCGCCGTACCCGCACGTTGTCCCACGAAGAGCAGACCGTCGTCGAGAGGCGGCGGCCTCCAAACGGTTCGACGAGACCGGTCACCACGGTCTGCAACTCCAGCCGCTTCGGGGGCGGAAGAACCCTCGTGGTGGATGGCACTTCTGTCGGAGCGATCGAGGTCGTCTGGGCCAGAGAACTACGTACACCTACTACCTGGACAACAGCCAGCAGCGACGACGCGGAAACCATGGTCCGGCAACGGCGCTGGCGAATCGAGCGTTCGTGAGGCAGCGGGACCTCATTTGCGTCAGCATTCCACAACCGCCCACGTCGACTGGCCGAAGATCGTTCGGCGGCACCCTCACTCTCACACCTGGCTAGTTTGCTCCAGCGGCTCATGGGCCCGTTGGGCCATCCGCGCGAGCCCGCCGTCCGCGTGTTCCGCCAGGCGAGCGGCGTCGGATGCGCCTACGGGATCGCTGATGCTCTGACAGTGAGCGGCCGGATCCTGGCGCGACCACTCCTTATCAAAGGCCTTGAGTTCGACAATGCCGTGGTGCTTGGCGCCGAGACGATGAACTCGGATGAGCTGGATGTCTCCCTGACACGTGGCAGAGATCAGCTCGCGGTGGTCAGCTCGACTTCCACGCTCCGGCCTAGGAGACCTGGCTCACACCAATTCTCGACCACCAACGACGGTTCAGCAGTGTTTACGGACAGGCCATTCTTTTCGTATGTGAAAGGAACTTCTGGTTTAAGACGACCAGTTAAGCCACTCGAATTGGCCGAGACCATGTCGGGCTCAACGGGTCCCTAGTTCACCTGCGCCTGGCCTACGTCAGCGCGCCTCAGGGTTCCAACGTCGTCCCGCTAGGGCCACAGCTGTTACCGAAACTCCGGGCAGCGGCATCGACAAACGGGCTCCGGTTTACGGTCACTCGGTGGCAGACTGACGTCATGTCTCGCATCTCGATCGAGCTATCCGAGGAGTTCGAGGTAGACGCCACGCTCCTTGCCGATGTCTGTGTGAGGTATGGGGTCGCCGAGCTTGCGGTCTTCGGTCCAGTGGCAAGAGGAATGGCAACGCCGACGAGTGACATCGATCTGCTTTACGTGATGGCACCAGGCAGCTCTCTCGGCTTTTCGATCGATCGCTTGGAGGTCGAGCTCGCTGAGGTGTTCGGTCGTCGTGTCGATCTCGTTTCCAAGCGCGCCGTTCATCGGATGCTACGCGAGAAGGTGCTCGCGGAAGCTCGGACGTTGTATGCGGCGTGACGCGTTGCTGCTGGCCGAGATCGTGAACGCGGTCGAACGGATTCTTGAACTCGCCGCGGGAGTGTCCGCAGACGAGATCGAAGTTGCCCCCGATCGCCGCGACTCGCTCCTTTGGAACTTCACGGTGCTTGGTGAGGCGGTCAGCCAGCTCTCCACGAGTCTCAAAGCCGATCACCCGGCCATTCCGTGGACGACGCGAGTCGGATTCGCAACCGCATCGTGGATGGCTACTGGTCGGTCGACTTCGAGGTTCTCGTAGCGACGGCTCGCGAGGACCTGCCATCCTTCCTGGCGGATGTCAAGAGCATTCCGGTTTCCCTCGTTGAGGATGCAGGTTAGGCGCGGGCCTGCGGCGCGGTGCACGGGTGGAATACGAGCGCACCGTCCTTCGAATGGATCCTCCTGAAAGCGCGAAATCAGAACGGTACAATTTGTGAAGCTTGCGGAGACACAAGCCTTCCTGCTTTCGTAAACAGCTTCCCTGGGATTCTACTACAACTCCGATTGGCGAAGTATTCGAACGTCGACAGGCAAAAGTGGTACGGTCGAAACCGGCGGTGCTCATGGAATACCTGGTCTTCCGTCGTGACCCCCGCCGCTTGCAGCGGCCCGTTCAGTTGAGCGATTCACGATGAATATCGAACCCGCTTTTCCTCCACCGTTAGGCGTCCGAGTCACGACTGGGAACTCGTGCGCGGCGTGGAATGAGTCAGGAACTCTCCGGCTTTGGCAGCCGGCAGAAACCCTTTCGGCGGAAGTCGTTGATGGGCGGTACCCTTGTTTAACGGTGAACGCGTTTCTGTTGGAAGACCGACTATACGCAAGCTTCGAGAAAGACACAAGAGCGGTCTCTGTTGTATCCGACCATGCCGGCTCATGGGTTCAACACATCCGAGACGACGTATACGGTGCTCAAGTTGTTGCTCCACGCGCGTTGCTTCTTTTCGGCCAGTGGTCCGTCTCGCTTATGCGTCCTGACCCGTCGGATCGGTGGACGGTCAACCTGGATGAAGTACCGGGGATATACGAGGATTTCGGCTTGGACAACTTCTTTGTGACTGACGCTCTCAAAGTTGACGGTGTCGTACACATCGCGATGACGAGCTACTACGGCGAGAACGGGCGGCTTCTGAGCCTTCGAGCAGAATACGGTCATTACCTAGGGGAGCACTGAGACTTTGTTGGAACCGCCCGCAGGCGTCCGATATGCCCCGTCTCTTTATTTGCCAGTTGCGGGCTTCGGCGAAAGACTCGTCTGTGTCGACGGCTTCACGTCGTCCGGTCGCCGTCCGTCAAAAGTAGCGGTCGCCACTATTGGGCTCGACGACATCACGCTCAGCTTTGCACCACCGCATGCCGTGGGACTCAACGGCGGCCTGTCCCACCCGCCACCCGTGGCAGGGGTTGCGCTTTCCGACGACGCCGTACTCCTCGCGACAACATCGTCGCTTCTCATTCTTCGGCCGGACGGGGCTATTGACGACTAAAGGAGCGGGATTTTCCCGTCCCCGAAGTTTGTTTCTGACGGTTCGAGTGGACTGTGGCTCGTCTGCAACGACGCTGTCTGTCGCGTCGACTTGTGAAGGTGCACTCCATTGTCGACATGGCCAGCTGGTTCAGGAACCCTTCGCGTAAGCCAACGTGGGCGCCGAAGTTCAAGAGCTGTGCCGTTAAGTCGACACCCACGGGGCGCCGCCCCAGTGTCCCCCGGCCTAGTTGTGTTTGGTGTTCGTCTTGTTGGGTTCCAACGTCGTCCCGCTAGGGCCACTCCCACGGGGGTCTCGCCCCCCTGCACGCCCGGGCCTCGTTGGAGCTCTTGATCCTACTGCGGTAGTAGAGTTTGGGCATGCCACGTGGGAATCCGTCTCCGAAGCTCGCTATCACGGTTGATCCCGAGGTCCATGAACGGGTCATGAGCGCCGCTGCCCAAGATGGCGTCAGCGTTTCGGCCTGGATGACCGAGGCGGCCCGCCGCGCCCTCGTGGTGCGCGACGGACTCGAGGCGGTCGGTGAGTGGGAACGGCTCCACGGCTCGTTCACTGCGGAGGAGATGGCGATGGCCCGCCAACGGGTGTCGGTGGAGCGCGGAGTGAAGCGCAAGCGCTCGGCATGACGACGGTCTACGACACCGGCGTGCTGATCGCTGCTGATCGCAACGACCGTAGGGTGTGGGCTGATCATCGAGCCCGGCTCGAGGCCGGTCTCGTTCCTGTCGCGACCGCCCCGGTCATCGCCCAGGCCAGCCGCTCGCCACGTCAGGCCCAACTGCGGCGGTTCTTGCGTGGCTGTGACGTCGCGGGGTTCGAGCCCGGCCAGGCGCACGCGGTGGGGACGCTGCTCGCGAAGTCGGGCACTTCGGACGTAGTTGACGCTCACGTTGTCGTCACCGCAGCTCAATTCGGAGCCGTCGTCATCACGAGCGATCCCACCGACCTCGAGGCTCTCGCTGTGCACACACGACCCCGGATAACGATCCGAACAGTCCGGTAGCTCACGACCCGATCGTTCGGGGAATGACGATGCGCTCCGGATGAGCGGCGGCGCGGAGTTGCGGCATCAGCGCGCCCTGCCCCTCGTTTCGGTTACGAGCCGTGTTGGTATCGCCGATGTCGGATGCGCCAGCCCGTATCGGTACGCACGACGTCGTCCTCGTAACGCCCGTAGAAGATGCCCGTCGGGTTGCGCCGATCCGATGCGCCGACGGGGTACACCCCTCGCGAGCGAAGGTGGACGAGGGGTCCTCCGTCGCGGGGGTCCTCGGAGACCGACTCGATGTAGATGTTCGTCATCAGGTGGGCGCCGGGGTGTACATCGGCGCGCCCCATGAACGCCATGATCTCCTCGAGACCGACCAGGCGCATGCCGCCGACCATTTCCCAGACGGCGTCGGTGGTGAACACGTCGCGCAGGCGCTGTGGTTGGAGATGGTCGAGCGCGTCGGCATAGCGCGCGGGGAGTTCTGCGATGTCGAGCCGATCGTCGGTAGTGAGACGCACCGCCGCACAGTAGCGGCCACGCCGCGGGCGGTTGACTCCCGAGCGGTCGTGAAACTCGCGGTCCGAGAGCGGGGGAGTTGTTGCGTTCGGTTGCTCTGAGAGCGACTGAGCGCACGAAAGTCGGAGCGAAGCCTCGGTCAGCTGGGTTTGGCGCCGGACTCCACGGTTCGCATGAGGCTGAGCACGAGGTCGTCGGAGCCGGTCGGCGCCGACAACTGCACGCCGACCGGTAGCCCGGCGCTGCCGATCTCGCTCTCCTTGGCCTTCTTGAGGACGCGGTCACGTCCGGGGTTCCGGTCGGATTCCTCGCCGGGACGGATCCGGGTGAACGGAACCGTGCCGGCCGGCCAGCCGAGGGTGTTGTACACGGCGGCGTAGGAACCCATCAGCCCGAGGTCGTAGCTCGCTCCGTGTCGGATTGCCGGCAAGGCCGCAATCGGTGAAAGCACCGCGTCGATCCCGCGACTGGCGAGTTCGGTGGCCGTAGTAACCCGGAACTGGCTCACCTGCTCGACAAGGCTGGCATACGCGGCTTCATCACGGGGTGCTCGGAACAGACGGGCCGCCCCGGCGAGACTCCGCTGGCCGAGTCGATCGAGGACCCACGCAGCGCTCGCGTTGACCGGAAGCGGGAGACGGCTGAGCGAGATCAGCTGCTTGACGCGGCGGTCCGTCTTGCTGCCTTTGAGCAGCGCGGTGAAATGAGGAGCAACGCGGTAGCCGAGCGCGCGATACAGAAGTCCGAGTGCTTCCTCGCCCGGCAGCGACCACTCGACGATCCGGCAACCGGCGTCCTCGAGTACGCCTGCCGCCTCACGCACCGCTCGACGCACCGCCGGCGCCACGGCGAACACGCCATCATCGACCGACACGGCGACCGTCAGACCGGCACGGAGATCGGCTTCGTGGCCGACTGCGCCGTTCGAGATCGCCCGCATTCCGAGCAGGACATCGGCGACGGTCGGTGCGAGCACACCGACCTGGCTGGCGATAGGGCCGTTCAGCGGAAACGAGCCGGTGCCGACGTCGGGGGTCACGCCCGCCGATGGCTTGAATCCGACGGCGCCGCACCATGCCGCCGGAATCCGAACGCTGCCTCCGATGTCGGTCCCGACTCCGAGCGGTGACGCGCCTGCGCCCGTCAAGACGCCTTCGCCACCCGACGAGCCGCCCGGGGAGCGGTCGTGGTCCCACGGATTCGATGTTCTTCCGTAGACGGGGTTGTCCGTCTCGGCGAACGCCAACAACTGGGCAACGTTCGTGGTGGCCACCACGATTGCGCCAGCGGCGCGCAGCCGGGCGACGTAGGGGTCGTCGCTCGCGGCTCGGTCGTCACGGTGGTTTTCGTTGCCGAACGTCGTCGGCAGTCCCGTCACCGCAAGGCATTCCTTCACGGTGATCGGAACACCGTGCAGCGCCCCGGACGACCGGCCCGACGCCAGCGCCCGGTCGGCCTCGTCCGCCTCGGCCAGCGCCGCCTCGAAGCGACGACACGCGACCGCTCGCGTCTCGGCGTCGACTGCGTCGATCCGGGCGATTGCGCCCTCGACGGCCTGTCGGCTCGACAGGTCTCGCGCCGCAATCGACTTTGCGATTTCGGCTGCACCGGAGCTCATGGGTCTTCCTTCGCTTTCGAACGTCGAGCGGATCACGAGTGTGTCGTGAATCCTCGCACGCAACACGGGAGCGGTCGAGGGGCGAGTGAATCTCCGGCCGACATTGATCGGTGCTGCTGTGGTGTACTGAAGCCGTGGACACCGCGGAGCTCGAATGGATCGCGTGGACGAACCCGATCACCACGGCGTTCGGCGGAGAGGTCGCGGCCTCGGACCTGTCGGGCCGCACGGTATCGAGTTATCAGCACATCACGCCTGGCACCATCGGCATCGTCGGTCCCCTCGTCGAAGCCGGGGCCAGGGTGCGAATGGCGCCATGCAACCCGGATAGCACCGACGACCGCACCGCGGCGCATCTTGCCTCGATGGGCGTGGAGATCCGTGGCCGCGCTGGCATGTCCGGCGTTGAGCTTGCCGAGGCGTTGGCGTGGCTGGTGAGTGAACCAGCCGACGCGCTGTGCGACATGGGCGGTGAGTTGATTCTGGCATCAGCGGCGGCGGGGTACCGGCCTGCCGGTGCCCTCGAGGCCACCACGACCGGGTTGCACCGCTTGGCCGGCGTCGATATCCCCTTCCCAGTCTTGGACTGGAACGGGATCGCGTTGAAGGATCTCATTCACAACCGGCATCATGTCGGCGCCGAGACGTGGCCGGCGTTCACGGCGATCACGAATCTATCGCTCTACGGCCGCGAGATCGTGGTGGTCGGGTTCGGCCCCGTCGGTCAGGGCGTTGCGCAGCGCGCCCGGGAACTGGGTGCCAACGTCACGGTTGTCGATCGCGACCCGGTCCGGTTGGTCCAGGCGCAGCATCACGGCTGCCGCGTCGCCGACTTCGATGATGCCGTTCGGAGCGCGAGCGTGATTGTCACTGCGACCGGTTTCGATGGCGTGGTCGGAGCGGCGCAGATCGAGTGCCTCGCCGACGGCGCGATCCTCATGAACGTCGGGCATAGCCATCGTGAGATCGACGTCGACTGGTTGAATCAGCACCCCCATACCGAATTGCGTCGACATCTCGAACGGTATGAGGTGAACGGCCGACGCGTGCATCTGCTCAACCGGGGCAGCCTCGTGAACCTGGCCGCCGGTTTGGGCAGTGGCGCTCCGCAACTCTTCGATCCCTTCCAGGCGATCATGCTGCTCGGCCTCGACGCGATCCTCCAGGGCCGAATCGCCGGCCTGTCCGCCGGTGTGCAGCGGTACCCCGCCGAACTCGAGACCAGAGTCGCCCGCGCTCTCATCGACACCGCCTCCCGCTGAGGCGACGCGAGGAGTCATCTCGAACTGCGGCGAAGCGGGTTCGTTCTGGCGATCCGGTGGCACTCGCGTCGAATCGTCGCCGCATCAACCTGGGATCGAGCGCCGAGGTACCGGCACACCTACGATCGGGATCCTGGAGAGGGGAAGGCCATGGCCGAAGCAACGGATGTGAATGAGGTGGCAACGTTCTGTCCGTTGTGCGTTTCGCGGTGCGGGGCGCGCGCGACGTTGACGAGCGGGACCTTCGAGCTTCGCCGAGATCCGTCGCACCCCACCGGAAACGCTCTGTGCGTCAAGGGCAAGGCGGCGCCGGATATCACTGCCCATCCCGACCGGCTGCAGTATCCGATGAGGCGCACCAACCCGAAGGGTGCGGCCGACCCCGGCTGGGAGCGCATCAGCTGGGATGAGGCGCTCGCCACGGTTGCTGACCGGCTTCGAGCGCTGGCCCGAGATCACGGCCCCGAATCGGTCGTGTTCAGCTCCGTGTCGCCCTCGACATCGGCGATCGTCGACTGCATCGACTGGATCCAGCGTCTCCAACGTGCGTTCGGCAGCCCGAACTTCGTCGTCGGGATGGAACTGTGCGGCTGGGGGCGGCACCTGGCATCGCTGTACACGTACGGATCGTCCGTACCCGGCCAGTACATGCCCGACCTTGACCGGGCCGAGTGCATCCTGTTCTGGGGTTACAACCCGTTGGTGTCCCGGCTCGCGCACGCGACCTCGACCAGGGCGGCGCTTCGTCGCGGGGCGAAGCTTGTTGTCGTCGACCCTCGACAGGCGGGCCTCGCCACCAAGGCGGACCCGTGGCTGCGGGTGAGACCCGGCACCGACGCGGCCCTTGCACTGGCGATCACCAATGTGATGATCGAGCGAGGTTGGTACGACGAGCCGTTCGTGCGCCGCTGGACCAACGGCCCACTGCTTGTCCGCACGGATACGGGGCGGTTGCTTCGTGCCAGTGACCTGGACATCGCAGGCGACGCGGGCCACTTCGTCGCATGGAACGCAGTCGCCGGGCAGCCCGTCGTCATCAACCCTTCCGCCCGTGGCACGGATGTCGACGACCACGATGCCCTCGCCCTGACCGGAAAGGTCGAGGTCCCGACGGTCGGCGGCACTGTTGTGTGCCGGCCGGCGTTCGACCTCGTCGCCCAGGAGTGCCAGGTGACCTCGCCGACGGTCGCCGAAGAGATCACCGGCGTGGCGGCTGCCGACATCGAGCGAACCGCGCAAGTCCTCTGGGAGAACCGCCCCGTCGCGTTCTACACGTGGAGCGGCCTCGAGCAGCACAGCGGAACGACCCAGATCATCCGAGCGATCAACGTGCTGTACGCACTCACCGGCTGCCTCGACGCCCCCGGCGGAAACGTGCTGTTCACACCGGTACCGGCGAACCCGGTCGCCGGACTGGAACTGCTCGACGCCTCGCAGCGGGTGAAGGCCATCGGGCTCAGCGACCGGCCCCTCGGACCTGCGCGCTTCGGTCACGTCACCGGGGAAGACTTCTACACAGCGGCGCTGACCGGTCACCCGTACCGCCCGCGTGGGCTCGTCAGTTTCGGATCGAACCTTCTGATGGCTCACGGAGACAGCGCCCGCGGACGCGACGCGCTCCGGACGCTCGACTTCCACGTGCACCTGGACCTGTTCATGAGTCCGACCGGCGAACAGGCCGACATCATCCTGCCCGTGACCGGTGCCTTCGAGGCCGAGGGTTTGAAGATCGGATTCGAAATCTCCCAAGAGGCCCAATCGTTCGTGCAGTTGCGCGCCCCGCTGGTGCCACCGGTGGGCGAGGCCCGCTCCGACATCGAGGTCATCTTCGATCTGGCGACGCGCCTCGGGCTAGGTGCGCACTTCTTCGGCGGCGACGTCGACGCCGGCTGGACCTTCCAACTGGAGCCGAGCGGGGTGACGCTCCAGCAGCTGCGCGACGACCCCGCGGGGATCCGCCTGCCGCTGCAGACACGCCATCAGAAGTACGCGGAGGTCGGCGACGGCGGCGTACCGGCCGGGTTCGCCACACCTTCAGGACGAATCGAGTTGTACGTGGAAGGCTTCCTCGATGTCGGCCAACCAGCGGTCCCGACGTTCACCGAGCCCGCGCTGAGCACCCGGTCCCGTCGCGACCTCGCCGACGAGTTCCCGCTCGTGCTCACCTGCGCGAAGTCGCTGCACTTCTGCGAGACCCAACACCGCCAGGTGGCCAGCTTGCGCCGGCACGCACCCCATCCCGAGGTCGAGTTGCATCCGCGCACGGCGGCCGAGCGCGGCATCGCAGAGGGTGACTGGGTGGAGATCGCCACGCCGAAGGGTGGCGTGCGCGCCCGCGCCGCTTTCAATGACACGCTCGCTCCAGGGGTGGTGTGCGGCCAGCACGGCTGGTTCGAACCGTGTGAGGAACTGGATCTGCCCGGCTATCCCGCCTTCGGTCCCGGCAGCGCCAACCTCAACCTGGTGCTCAGCCAGACTCCCAGCGACCCGATCAGCGGCAGCTCGCCCCTCCGGGCCCAGGTCTGCGAGGTCAGACTGCTCGTCGCAGATGATCAGGCCGATGCGGTCACGTCAGCGCGGGAACCCGTCGACGCGAAATCCTGAAGCGGATCACGCTGTCGAGGCAGCCGCCTCGTATCTCCGCATCGCCGAACCATGTCCGACGCCGGCGAAGCGATGGACGAAGTGTCACGTTTCGACGCGTTCATCGCAAACGTCGGGAGCTCATCACCCATTGCGCGTTCCGGCGACGAGCTGATCGACGACGAAAGGACGGAACCGTTGCTCGATGCCCGCCGCCCTCGCATGCGGGCGAAGCCGTTGCGGCGGAACTCTGTGTACACAGACGAGTTGGTTCTCGGCCGCTACGCCTACTGCGAGCTCTTGGGCCGACCGGCATCGTGCCGCACGCGAAAGTTGCGTTCTCCGCCAACGTCGCCTCGAAGCGACGACACTCGACCGCTCGCGTTTGGGCCCCTTCGGCTCACTCTCCGCCGAATTCCACCCGGTACGCCTCGAAGGTGAGGTCGATGCCACGCTGGCGATGACGGACGAGAAGTCCGAGTAGCCGGGTTCCCTCGGCCCGGTACGCGTCGACGCCGTCCTCGTCCACGGAGCCCGTGTTCCTCGCGGAGGCGTCGAGTCCATTGAGGAACCCGGTCAACCCGCTCATGATCTCCACGTGATCGTTGCGAAGTCGGGCCACCCGGTGCGCGAGGCGCGGTGCGAGATGCAACAGGTCGTCGTAGAGGCCGGTGGGTTCCTCGGTGAGGTGCACATGGTCGGCGAAGGCGACCTCCAGCGCACGCGCCGCGACCGCCAACTGCTCGCACCACGCACCGCCCCGACCGAATGACGGCACCGCCATGGCGTCCTCGACCGCGATGATCGCGGACCGCAGCACTTCTCGATGTTCGACCACCACGGTGGGCGCGGCAGGAATCGAACCTTGGACAGACGAACCGTTCTGTGACATCGCCAGCCTTTCGTGGCAGTTGCCGACGAGTCTCGCACTCTCGTCGCTTGCTCGCTCGGCCGGAGCAGATCGCAGTGTGCGGCGCGCCAGGCCGGCGTCGGAAGGAGAATGGGGTCCATGATCCGCCGATCACCCTCCCTGTTCGCCGCACTGCTGCTCGTGACCACCACTGTCGCTGCGGGCTGCGGGAACGGCGACGCGTCCGGGCCGGTTCCATCGGTCGACACGACGGCCTCGGTAACCGATGTGACCACGGCGGACCCAGTAAGCGGTGGGATGCCGGTCGGAGCGGGCGGGCTGTCCGTGCAGGAGGCGCTCGCCACCGACGCCGAGAACCCCCTCGCCGTGCACGGCTTCCTCGTCGGGCGCGGCGTCGACGTCCGACTGTGCACGGCCCTGCTTCCGGCGTCGCCGCCGGCTTGCGGGGACCCATCGATGCCGGTGCAGGGCATCGACCTCGTCACGATGTCGTCGACCATGCACGACGGCGAAACGACGTGGACCGATCATGAGGTTTCCCTGCTCGCGGACCGTGTCGACGGCACGCTGCGGGTGTCGGGCACCACAACGTGAAGTGGCTGGCGCAAACGCGGCGAACGAGGGTCATCGTGAGTCCGGTCGCGGCGCTCGGTTGCCTAGTCGCGCCAGCGGCGTGCTTGCTCGATGAAGAGTCGGGGACGTGCCCGCCCTGGTGAGCCGTCGGTTAGCCGCGGTTGCCGTTGCCGCGGTTGGCGTCCGCTTTGCCCCGGTCGCTGTTGCCGTCGCCATCGGCGAGGAGCGCCTCGTCGACCCAGATGACCTCGGTGATCATCAGGCTGCCGTTGCCGAGGTCACGCTCGAACTGCTCGTGCTTGCCGCCGTTCGAGCTGTGGGTCTTGCGTCCCCAGGTTTCGGGGGTGTCGAACGTGCCCTGCCCGACCGATGCCGGTGTCGCCGCCAGGGTGGTCGAGCTGTCGAGGTGGCCGTAGATGATCGAGAGCTGCTCGAAGTCGTGGGCGTTCGGGTGCTGGTTCGAGAGGGGAAGGTTCGTGTAGTCCATGCAGGTGTTCAGGTTCGCGTTGGTGAAGGTCTCGTCTTGGTGGCCGAGGCCGAAGGTGTGGCCGACCTCTTGGCACATCACGAGACTCCGCCACGCCGGCGTGTTGTAGGCGCTCGTCGAGAAGTAGGTGTCGTTCATCTTCGTGGTGCCCTGCGTGATGTGGCTGCCACTGATCCAGATCTGCGCCAAGCCGAGCCAGCCATTGCTGCCGTAGGACTTCGCGCACACCTCGACGCGCCCGGCTGTCGGCCGGCAGCGGGAACCGGCACTTCCAGGGACAACCGTGGTGTTGAGAACCTTGTTCGATCCTCCGTTGCTCCAGTCGACCGACGCGGTCGTGAGATAGGGGTCCCAGGCGGAGCTCACGTTGTCGCCGAGCTTCAGCGTGAACGGGTTCGCTGTCCGAGCCCAGTGGTACCCGCCCCATGAGTGGCTCGCGGGTGCGCTCGACGGGAACAGTGTGACGATGGTCAGCGACGCTGCGGCTGTAGCCGCCAAAACTCGCAAAGCTCGCATGGCATACCCCTTCGTTTGAATCCCTTTCTTATCACGACGAAGTGACGCGTTTCCAGAGCAGTATGTGCGCGAACCAAATGATGCGTGTTCCTTTGGCTGTCGGCCCAGGCGCTTTCGGGTTTCGGACCGGCCACGGCGGAGCTCCATCGGAGCCCGTCGATGCGAGACACTGAAGCCGATGACTCTGTTCGGCGCGGCAGCCTCCTACCTTCGCCTCGCCGAGCCATGGTCCGACGCCGTCGAAGCGATGGAAGGAGCAGCGTCCCGGTTCGACGTGCCCTCGACGAGCACGGTTGGGTTGGCGTCTATTGCGCTGTCCGTCGGCGAGCTGATCGGCGACGAACGTACCCAACCGCTTCTCGACGCCCTCCGCCCTCGAATGCTGGCGATGCCGTGGCGGCAGAACCCCACGTATACAGACGAATCGTTTCTTCGCCGCTACGCATACTGCGAGCTGTTGGGTCCCACCGGCCTCATCCCGCACGCAAAGGTTTCGGCCGGTCTGTTGTATCTGGCCCCGGGTACCTTCTACCCGCCTCACGCCCACCCGGCCGAGGAGGCCTATCACCTGCTGGCCGGTGCGAGCGATTGGCAGGCGGGAGCGGGGGTGATGACCCGACGGTCACCGGGGGATCGCATGGAGCACCCGAGCGGTGTCTCCCACGCGATGCGTTCAGGGACCACGCCGATGCTCGCCCTCTACGTGTGGCGCGGCGACCTCCTCACTCCCGCAGGGTTTGTTCCCGAGGCATGAGCCTT
This sequence comes from Acidimicrobiia bacterium, assembly GCA_031423635.1. Lineage (GTDB taxonomy): Bacteria > Actinomycetota > Acidimicrobiia > Acidimicrobiales > JANYDT01 > JANLQX01. The sequence continues at coordinate 15,620 of JANPFX010000188.1, forward strand.
CCAGTGACGTGACGAAGCGCACCAGTCCCGCCGCGTCCTCGGCGTCGGTTTCCTCACCATCCATGTGGCCTGTCCCGGTGTCGCTCGGGCACCCGCCGGACGCCCGGATGACGACCTCGGGTAACCTCTCGTCCTTGGAGGTTCGCACATGGGCACTGCGTCGGTCATCGGTGAAGATCTCATGGGCATGGGCTTCCGGCTCGACCCGTGGCCGGTGTGGGAGCGGCTCCGCCACGACCACCCGGTGTTCTGGAACGAGATCACCAAGCAGTGGGTCATCACCCGCTATGACGACGTCTGCGCCGTCTTCGCCGACAACGATCACTTCTCCAACTCGATTTACGAGCGCTCCCTCGGTGTCGTGTTCGGCCGAACCATGCTCCAGCTCGACGGTGCCGAGCACGTGTCCTTGCGCAAGGTCGTTTCGCCCGAGCTCGTCGGCAACAACCTCGGGCGGTACCTCGATGTGATCCGGCGCGAGTCCTCTGAGCTGATCGACGCCTTCCCCGACGGGCCGGTGGAGCTCGTGGGTGCCTTCACCAACCGGATGCCGGTCAACGTGATCGTCGCCATGCTCGGCATGCCCGGCGACGACCACGACCGCTTCCACGACTGGTACTCCACCATGATGGCGGCATTGGTGTTCGGCAAGCCCGAGCGGCACCCGGGCGGCATCGCCGCCCGCGAGGAGCTCCTGGCCCACGTGGCCCCGGTGATCGACTCGCGCTCGTCCTGCCCGATGGGCGACCTCATCAGCCGCATGTTGCAGGCCGAGGCGGACGGGCGCCGCCTGACCCGCGAGGAGGTCGAGGCGTTCATCAGCCTGATGTTCGTCGCGGGCGGCGAGACGACCGACAAGGCGATCACCAACACGTGGGCCAACCTCTTACGCGATCCCGATCAGCTCGCGCTCGTTCGGGATGATCCGTCGCGCTTCGACGCGGCCTTCAGCGAGATGATGCGTCATTCGCCGCCGGTGATGGGCCAGGCGCGCCTGTGCGTCGCCGACTTCGAGCTGCACGGGGTGACGATCCCGGCCGGATCGATCGTCAGC
>JANPFX010000189.1:0-23680 GCA_031423635.1 Acidimicrobiia bacterium
AGCCGAGCAGCACGTTGTACGAGGGTGCGACGCTCATGACCATCGATGTGGAACTGCCGACGATCATGCACGACATGAAGGCCACGCCACGGCGGGTGATGCGTCGCCCGAAACGCACGATCAGGAACGACATCACCATCATGCCGATACCCATCATCCCGAAGAGCGCAGACGCCGCCTCAGCACTCTTGCCGAATTCACGTTTCGCGACTTGCGGAATGAGCAGGAAGCCCGGGCCCATCATGCAGCCGCCACCGACCGACATGAGGATGAGCAGCGTCCGCAGAATCGCGTGATGGCGGATGTACGACACTCCCTCGCGCATCTCGACTACCAATGACCGCTTCTCCACTTGGCCGGTCTCGGGGACGTTGAGCCGCAGCACAAACGAACCGCTCACCAAGAAGAGCAGGCACTGCACGGAGAAGGCCCCGGTGATGCCCCACCGATCGATAGCGGATCCAGCCAGGACGGGCCCGACGATCATCGCCATGTTGGCGCCGATGGTCATGATCGGGATGGCCGTCATGAGGCGGTGGCTGCCGACGATCAGCGGCAGTAGTGACGATCGCACCGGAAACGCGAAGGCCAGCACCAGCCCGAAGCTGAGCGCGGTCACGATGGCCAGCGGCACCGTCATCCGATCGGTGGCGGTGAGTACCGCTGCAACTCCCGTGACCAGAGCTCCCGCGCCCTGGCTGGCAAGGAGTTGCAGTCGCCGATTTCCACGATCGGCGATGGCACCGGCGGGCAGGACGAACAAGAACATCGGCAGGCCGAGCATGAACACGATCAGCCCCGACATCGACGAACTCGTCTTCAGCGTGTCGTCGGCCAACCACACAAAGGTGAACCGGTCAGCCGTAGCGATCAACTGGAAGGAGACGGCGTTGAACCACAAGAACGCGAACGGTCTGCCGAGCGAACGCACCGTGATCGGGGGCGCACTGAGGACTGTCGTCACGCGGGAAGGGTAACCGGGCCGTTCGGCGCGGACCAAGGTGAGACGAACATGCCGCGCCAAGAAGTCCGCGTCCGCGCGGCGCGGAAGACCCCTGCTGTGCTACGCATCCGTCATGCGAATAGCGCTTAGCACTGGTGGTGGCGACGCCCCGGGTCTGAACGCGGTGATCCGCTCGGCGACGCTGTGTGCAATGCGCCTCGGCTGGGAGGTCGTCGGAATCCGCGACGGATTCAACGGCCTGATGTTCCCGGAGGAGTACCGCGAAGGAAGCGGCACGTTTGTGTTCGACCGGCAGATGGTCCGCGGCATCGGGCACCTCGGCGGCACGATGCTGGGGAGCACGAACCGCGGCAACCCGATTGCGTTCCCGGTGAAGCAGCCCGACGGGAGCTTCAACTACGAAGACCGAACCGACCACCTGGTGTCGCTCTTCCATCAAGCAGAGATCGATGCACTCATCACCATCGGGGGCGACGGCTCGCTCACGATCGCTCAGCGACTGTTCGAGGGCGGACTCCGGGTGATAGGGGTTCCGAAGACCATCGACAACGATCTCGACAAGACCTCCGCAACGTTCGGTTTCGACACCGCCGTCCAGATCGCGACGGACTCGATCGATAGGGTGTTCACCACGGCGACCTCACACAGCCGCGTTTTCGTCGTGGAGGTGATGGGCCGCTATGCCGGGTGGATTGCCCTTAGCGCCGGGTTCGCCGCCGGCGCGCACGCCATCCTCATTCCGGAGATCCCGTACTCCCTCGAGCCGGTCGCCGCCATGATCAAGCGCCGCGAGGATCGGGGCGCGAACTTCGCCGTCGTCGTCGTCGCTGAAGGAGCGGTTCCGAGCCTCGGTCAACGCTCGGTGCTCAGCAAGGCCCACGATCAGGCCGAACGGTTGGGAGGTGTCGGCGAACAGGTCGCCACCCAGCTCACCGCGATGACAGGTCGGGAGACCCGCACGACCGTGCTCGGCCACGTCGTGCGCGGCGGCACCCCGACCGCGCAGGACCGGCTACTGGGCAATCGATTCGGAGCGGCGGCGGTGCGTGCACTCGACGAGGGTCACAATGGCGTCATGGTCGCGCTCAACGAGCCACGCGTGGACTACGTGCCACTCGTGGAGGCAACCGGTGCGATGCGAACCGTACCGCTCGACTGCGACACGATCATCGCCGCCCGCGACATGGGCATCACCTTCGGCGACGACCTCTAGGCATCGGGTTGCTCGCCACACCGCAATAGCCACGGGCCTTTTCGCCGAACCACCGCCTGCTCCCCCGCCAAGATCGGGCTCACACTGCGGCGCAGATCACCGCAAGACATGATGGATCCGTGCCGCTCTCAGCTGAAGTCGTCGGAACAACATCGAAGCCGTTTCGCCACCACGTCGACCTGCGATGGCTGCTGGCTTACTCGGCGTGCCCCTCGTCGGAGAGCCACGCTTCATCGACCGGCCCGCACCCTGGTCGCCCGTTGAGGAGACCAAGGTGCATCACTCGACCGTTGCGATCGGCGAGCAGGATGCCCACCGCTACACGGAGTGCGCCCGCATCTGGAACCCGATCCACACCGAATGGGATGCGGCTGCGGCCGCCGGGCTTCCGTTCCTGTTGCTCCACGGCACTGCCACGCTTGCCAAAGCAGTGAGCGCGGTCGACGATCTCATCGGCGACGGCCGTCGCCGAGTCGCCCGTGTGACCGGCCGTTTCGCGGCGCCCGTGCCAATGCCGTGTGCGCTGATGATCAGCGCACATTCCGATGGCCGCTTCGACGTGCGCCTTCCCGATGGACAGGCTGATCACCAATGGCCGCGTCGAATGGCGCCATAGCCAGGCATGAAGGAAGGTCGACCCAGCGCGCCCGAGACCGGATCGCACACGACCCGATGTGTCACGGCTCCCGTTGGTGAAACGCATTGACCGAAGCGTTGATGGTCGCGTAACTCCGAAGGCGACCCTCCGGTTCGAGTAAGCCTGCTCTCCTGAGTCGCTCGATCACCCGATCGTTGGCCCGTGCGATACCGATCACCGCTAGGCCTTCCGAGGTCATCCGGGCAAGCAGGTCGCCGAGCATGTCGATGGCCGATGCGTCGAGCGCACCGATCCCCTCGGCGTCGATGATCAGCCATTGCGTGGCGTTCGCTCCGTGCTCGATGACGAGCCCGACGCGATCCACGAAACGATCGGCGTTCATGAAGAACAGCGGCGCATCAAAGCGAAAGACCACCAGCCCGTCGACCGGCCGAGCATCGGCGTACTGATCCACGTCGACCCAGCCTTCGAGGCCGGGAGCGAACCCGAGTTCGGCGTCGTGGGGGCGTGCGATACGAGCGATCGCGCCCAGCAGCGACACGACGACAGCGATGATTATCCCCGGGAGGACGCCGAGCACCACCACTCCCAGCGCTGTGCCGGCAGCGAGCAGACACTCCTCGCGGCTCACTCGCCAAAGTGCCCGAAAGCCGTTCACGTCGATGATGCTGATCGCGGCGAGCACGATGACCGCGGCAAGGGCAGCGCGCGGGATGTCCGAAAGGATCGCTCGCCCGACGAGCAGGCTGACCACCACGAAGCCGGATGCGAAGAGGGAAACGAGCTGAGTGCGTGAGCCGAGCGACGCCGGCACCGCGGTCCGGCTGGCGCTCGATGAAATCGGGAACCCCTGCGAGAGCCCTGATGTCGCGTTGATGAGTCCAAGAGCGAGAAGCTCCTGGTTCGGGTCGACGCGATAGCCACGTCCAACGGCAACGGCGCGCGCCGTGAGGACGTTGTCGGTGAAGCCGACAAGAGCAATGCCTGCCGCCACCGGCAGCAGCCGCACGAGATCCCGGGCGGTCACCGAAGGGAGGCCGGGCGATGGGAACCCGGACGGAATGACACCGATCAGAGCGATGCCGCGGCCGGGCAGCGAGGCGGCCTTGCTGATTGCCGTGGCGGCTGCGACACCGATCAGGGCCGCCGGAGCAGTGGGGAAACGCCGCCGGAGGATGAGCATGACGGCAAGCGTCCCGATCGCCAATCCGAAGGTCCAGAGGTGGACCCCGTTGACGTTTCGCAGCAGCTCTGTCACGCGTGGGATGAATGAGTCGTCCGGGATCCTCAGACGGGTGAAGCCGGCGATCTGGCTGCTGAGCAGCGTGAGTCCGACACCGGTGATGTATCCGACGAGCACCGGCTTGGAAAGCACCGACGCCAGATACCCGAGGCGAAGGATCGCTCCGAGCACGCACACGGCGCCGACAAGGAGGGCCAACGCCGCCATCAGCGCGAGATACCTCGCGCCGAGGACGCCCTCGGTGCCGACGATCGCGCCGACACCTGAGGCGGCGAGCACGGCGGTCCCCGGTTCCGGACCGACTCCGAGGTGGCGGCTCGTGCCCACGAACGCGTAGACAACGAGCGCCCCGATCACCGCATAGAAGCCGTAATGCGGCGGCACGCCGGCGAGTTCGGCATAGCCCATGGACTGCGGGATGAGCATCGCCCCGACCGTGAGTCCGGCCACGAGGTCGGGGCGCAGGTATGACCGCTCGTAGGCGCGCAGCACGCCGACGCCCGGGAAGAGCCCGCGCAACGCCGAGCGCGTGGTGGTCCGCCAGGTCATGAAGTGACGCTACGGCCGGTGAGTGCTCCCGATCGGCGCAGCACAGCGCGCCGGATCAGAGCGGCTGGAGGCCGAGGGTCCCGACGAGCGACGTGAGATAGGCGGGGCTGGCGATCCGCGCCGCTTCGGCCTTCGCCGCCGTCAGGCGGTCGGCTAGGCCGAGCACGGCAACGGACACGGCATTCTCCGGATCGACCACGGCACGCTCGAGGGTGACGATGTGCTTCGTCCACTGTTCGCAGTCTCGCCGCTGTTTGGCTCGGAGACGTTCGGTATACCAATCGCTCGCCAGCACGTAGTCGCGGGTGAACATCGAACGAAGCTTCTGGCTGTCGAGTCCCATCCCCTCGAACTCACCCGTCGCCATGATCATGAGCAGCGCCCGAAGCGGTGGGCACGCCATCTCGATCGTGCCGTCGTCGAGATAGCTCTGGGCCACGCGCTGATGGGTGGCGCAAACGTTGTCCATGCCGTCGGCGAACACCTCCATGTCCTGGATCTCGGGCCGGAGCATCTCGTTGGTGAGAACCGAATGCGGGTGGGTGAACACGCGTCCGAAGAACACCCGGGCGAACTTGGCCGTGATCCGGTAGCCGAGCCGGCTGGCGAGGATCCGACGACCGTTCCACTCGATGTCCTGGCACTTCTCGAGGTAGCCGTGAGCGATGAGGAACGCCGCTTCGCGCTCATCAGCGGTCATCCGCGCCCAGACCTCGGGGACGAGGAGGCTGACGTCGTGATCGACTCGCGCGTGGGGTCCGACGTGTCCGGCCGCGGAGACGAACGACGGCTGGGCGGTGAGCGCGTGACTCAGGAACGCGGCGTTGAGATCGATGATCGCCGGCAAGGCGTTGAACGGCCCTTTCGTGAGCGCTCCCTCGGATCCTGCTCCGGTCGTCGAGGGGGACTTCCCGGTCATCGAGCTGATGTACTCCATGAGCAACTCGGGGAGCTCCATATAGTGAACCGGGTTGTAGACGGCCAGCGAACGGATCTGTTCCCGCGGCTCGGGTGGGTTGTTGCGGCGACCGGGAACGATCGCGTCGACGGGCGTGAGCAGCGGGGCGTCGGCCGGGAGTCGACGGTGCAACCGGGTGGCGATCCGGGCCAGGTAGGCGCCGCGGGCGTCGACGATGTCGGGACGGATCTGCAGATACCGCGGGTTCTTCGACGGCTTGCCGTCAACCATCCGGGGGTGGGCCGAGGAGACGAAGAACGTGGGGCCGTCCTCCCCGGCTGCCGCAGCCCGGACCAATTGCTGCATCGGAGCCGTGAACGCCGAGAAGCCGATCGCTTCATCGGCGAGCTCGAGGGCGTCGGCCTGCACGAGCGGCTGGAAGTTCGAGATGAAGTTGCCCGGGTGCGACAGCTCCAGCTCGGTGAGCTTGTCGTACCCGCGATGGATCGCATCGTCAGGACGCTGGAACAGCTTCTGCTCACAGTTCTCGACGTACTTCCGTGACGGCGCCCCATCGGCTCCCGGCACGACCACTGACACCGTGATGTCGTCTTCCATCTGGAGCTTGGCGGCGGGATGGAAGTCCTCTCGAAGACCGAAGACGCGCCATGCGCCGTCGGTGTCGAACCCCATGCGCAGATAGCTGGCGGCAAGCTTGCGGTTGTCGCACTTGAGCTCGTTGCCCGGGTTGCCGTTGATGATGTCGACGGAGAAATGCGACGCCCAGTCATCGCCCCAGCTCTGCGCGTGATGGCGCTTCACCACGAACACGATTTCCTTGACGTATTGGGGCACGTGACGCAGCCACGCATTGAACTCGTCGGTGTACTCCTCGTCGTTCGGTGTCAGGAGCTTGATCACCGATCCGAGCGATCGCTCCGGGCTCAGGATCGTCCGATCGTCGGGCGGGCGTTTGGCAGTGGGCCGATACCGCGTCGAATAATCGCGGTCGATCAACTCGGCGACACGGGCCATGTCCTGTTCGAAGTCGGCGACGAAGACCGGGCCTGGAAGGATCGCGTCGGAGATGGCCTTGGAGATCTCCGACTTCCCTCCGCCCGAAACGGTGCACGGCTTGTGACAGAACGTGCCCTCGGCCTGTGTACCGATCAGATGCCAGGCGGTGTGGGCCGGCGGCTGTTCGATGTGCACCTTGTAGCCCGAGGGCCGCACGTAGGTGCGGCGGGCCCGCAACGCCATCGTGTGGGCCGGACCGAACTCGTCCTCGGGCCACGAGACTGTCCGCGCCGCGAGGTCGAAGGCGGCGTCCTCCGGAACGTAGATGATGTCGGGGTAGAGGCGGTCGATGGCATAGCCCTCGGGCTTCACCACCATGAGCGACCCGTTGCGCTCGACCATCTCGGCGAACGAGTGACCTCTGGACTGGACGTGGACATCGCCGAAGAACTCCTCGCCGAGGTCGTAGGAGGGGTACACGATCGCCCCGCCGGCATGCTCCTCCTCGGCCAGCCCGTAGAGGTTGGCCGAGTAGCCGATCTGCGTCTTCACTTCCTTCTTGCAGTACCCGAAATAGTTGTCGGCGATGACCGTGACGATCACACCGAAGGCGTTGCGACTGCACACCTTGAACGCCGAGCCGCCGTTGTAGGGCTCCTCGGGCGAGGTCCAGCACATGCCGTCACGACGCTGCCTCGCCGTCGCGTCATCGTGATGAGGAAGTCCGAGCTCCTGCTTGGTGCAGTGGATCAGGTGGGGAGCGAGGATCACGCATCCGGTGTGTCCAGTCCACGTGGAGGGATCGAGCGCGGCGTCGTTGCCGGGTAGGTGGGGGTCACCCCCATTGCCGAAGATGTTCTCGACGAAGTCGAGGTTCGAGACCAACGAACCCGGTGCGAAGAAGCGAACTTCGAGGCGCTTTTCGCCGATGAACCCGGCCACTGCGGGCACCACGAGCGGACGCATGAGCAACGAGACCATGCACGGCGTCGAGTCGGCGTCGTTCGAGGTGTACGGCAGGCCGGAGATGTCGGCCGGCGGGCGAAGCGCCCGCTCCAAGAGGCGGAGGAAGGTGATCTGGGGAACGGCGAGCTTGTCGTCGGGGATCGCCATGCCGCCTTCGGCGATGTGGAACACACCCTTGGTGGTGCGGCGGTCGTTCACCGGGTTGTGCAGAACTCCGTTTCGCAGCCGATAGCTCTTGACGAGAGGCGAGTCGAAGCTGTCGGCGTCCCTTGGAAGGGACAGCTCCCGGGCCATGCCGGCGATGTCGAGGGCGAAGGTGGGCACCGGGAGTTGCGGGACGGGGCCGAGACGGGCATAGGTCCGATCGAGATAACCCTGTATGCGAGCATCAACGGGGCTCTGGCTCGACTGCAGCGAGACGCCGGCGCGTAGCCGTCGGTCGATGGCCTCCCGGATGTCGGGTCCTGCCGCTAGTACTGCGACCTTTGTCATTCTCGACTCCCTTTTCGCCCGATTCAGGGTGCCACAAGCTTCGCGAGACGTCGCACGGGTACCCGCGCACACAGAGGGCCGGCGAAGAAGCAGGCGGAGTCAGCGTGGCAGACGGGACCAGCCAGGCCCAACGGCCGAAGGGCCCGGCGGGCCCGGGTCTTCAGCCCACCTGCCAGGTGCCGTTGGAGCGAAGCAACTCGGCGAGATCGCCAGGCCCCTTCCGCTGCGATGCCTGGAGCAGCTGGGCCGATACACCCGCTCCGTAATCGGGCCGCTCGACGGACCGGAAGACTCCCATTGGCGTCGGCGAATGCACGTCGGACGAGAGCCGGGCGAGCGCGAAGGCGAGCGACGGATCGTCTCGACGTTCGTCGTGCACGAGCAACGCGTCTTCCCCGACATCGACAACCTCGACGATGCGAAGCTGTCCATCCGATCCCATGACGACCCCACGCTGACGATCGGCACCGAAGCGGATCGGCTCTCCGTGGTGAAGGTCGATGATCATCTCCGATCGCTTTTCACGTCCAGTGATGTCCTCGAACGCGCCGTCGTTGAAGACGTTGCAGTTCTGGAGGATCTCGACGAACGACGCCCCGCGGTGAGCGTGCGCAGCACGGAACACCTCGGTCATGTGCTTGCGATCGAGATCGTGGGTGCGGGCAACGAAGCTGGCCTCAGCGCCGAGCGCAACGGACAGGGGATTGAACGGGTGATCGATCGACCCGAATGGGGTCGACTTTGTGACCTTGCCGAGTTCGGACGTGGGTGAATACTGACCCTTGGTGAGCCCGTAGATCTGGTTGTTGAACATCAGGATCGTCAGGTTCACGTTCCGACGTAACGCGTGGATCAAGTGGTTGCCGCCGATCGAGAGCCCGTCACCGTCACCGGTGATGACCCACACGTCGAGATCGGGCCGGGCGACCGCGATCCCGGTTGCCACTGCGGGCGCTCGCCCGTGGATCGAGTGGATTCCGTAGGTGTTCATGTAATAAGGGAATCGACTCGAGCACCCGATACCCGATACGAACACCACGTTCTCCGCGGCGACTCCCAGTTCGGGCATGAGCATCTGCACGGCCGTGAGGATGCCGTAGTCGCCACATCCCGGGCACCAACGGACCTCCTGGTCGCTCGTCCAATCCTTCTTCGTGGTGAGGGTGACGGCTTCGCTCATGACAGTTCCTTCTCGATGGCGGTCCGCAATTCCGCGGAGGTGAACGGCATCCCTTGGACCTTGCTGATGGATTTCGCCGGCACAAGGAACTCCGAGCGAACGACCTTGCACAATTGCCCGAGGTTCATCTCGGGGACGATGATCTTCGGGTACCTCCGCAGGAGTTCGCCGAGGTTCGATGGGAACGGGTTCAGGTGCACGACATGCACCCATGCAACCTTCTTCCCGGTGGAGCGAACCTCGGCCACCGCGGACTTGATGGCACCCCACGTGGAGCCCCATCCGAGGACGAGAAGCTCGGCATCGGTATCACCGATCACTTCTGCCAGGGGGATGTCGTTGGCGATGCCAGCGATCTTGTCCGCGCGCAGATGAACCATTTTCTCGTGGTTCTCCGCCGTGTAGCTGATGTTGCCGGACCCATCCTCCTTCTCGATGCCGCCGACCCGGTGCATCAGGCGCGGGGTGCCGGGAATCGCCCACGGCCGGGCAAGCGTTTCCGGATCACGGAGGTACGGCCAGTACTCCATCTCGCCATCGGGCCGCTCGTGATTCAGCTCGGTGGCGAAGGGAACCGAGATGTCCGGGAGATCGGCAACGTCGGGGAGCTTCCACGGATGGGCCCCGTTGGCGAGGTAGCCATCGGAGAGCAGGATCACCGGAGTGCGGTACTTGAGCGCGATCCGGGCGGCCTCGATCGCCGCCGAGAAGCAATGCGGTGGGTTGTAGGCCGCGACCACGGGAAGCGGCGCCTCACCATGGCGGCCGTAGAGCGCCATCAGCAGATCGGCAGCTTCCGTCTTCGTCGGCAGGCCAGTCGAGGGACCGCCGCGCTGAATGTCGACGATCAGCAGCGGCAGCTCGAGACTGACGGCGAGGCTGATGGTCTCCCCCTTGAGCGCGACACCCGGCCCACTCGTGGAGGTGACGCCGAGGTGCCCGGAGAACGCCGCCCCGAGCGCGCTTCCGATGGCGGCGATCTCGTCTTCAGCCTGGAACGTCCGAACGCCGAAGTTCTTGTGCTTGGAGAGCTCATGCAGGATGTCCGACGCCGGCGTGATCGGATACGAGCCGAGAAACACGGGAAGGCGTGCGCACTGCCCGGCAGCAACCAGACCCCACGCGAGAGCGGTGTTGCCGGTGATGTTCGTGTACTCGCCGGAGGGAAGCTTCGCCGGGTCGACCTGATACGGATGGTCGAACAGTTCGGTGGTTTCACCGAAGTTGAATCCCGCGGTGAACGCCGCCTTGTTGGCGGCCCGCACCATGTCGTTCTTGGCGAACTTCTCGTCGATCCACTCGTGGGTCGCTTCGATCGGCCGCGAGTAGCACCACGAGATCAGACCGAGCGCGAAGAAGTTCTTCGAGCGCTCGGCATCACGCGCCTTCACTCCCAGCGGGCTCACGGCCGTCATCGTCAGCGTCGTCATCGGCACTTCGACAACGCGGTAGCGCTCGAGGCTGCCGTCGGTCAGCGGATTGGCGGTGTAGCCGGCCTTGGCCAGGTTTCGCTCATCGAAGCTGTCGGTGTTCACGATGACGATCCCGCCGGGCACGAGGTACCGGAGGTCGGCGCGGAGCGCGGCCGGATTCATCGCCACGAGAACGGTCGGGGAATCACCCGGAGTCGAGATCTCATGATCGGAGATGCGGACCTGAAACGAAGAAACCCCCGCCAGTGTTCCGGCGGGGGCCCTGATCTCGGCAGGAAATTCAGGAAACGTGGAAAGGTCGTTTCCGAAGAGCGCACTCGCCGAGGTGAATCGGTCTCCGGTGAGTTGCATGCCATCCCCGGAGTCACCGGCGAACCGGATGACGAGATCGCGAAGATGCTCGGGCTGTGGGCGGACTTCGATATCGGTCAACGTTCCTCCAAGGAACAAACCTGGCTGTTTGGCGCAACCTACTGTGCCCGACATTCCACTGTCGAGCTGGGACCAAGTGGCCTGGACAGGGTGCCCGGCTGTTCGTACCGTTGCGTCTCACATGCCGTCCACGCCATCGGGGTGAGCAATCGCCTCGTCGCCATTCGTCGGGACACACGAGATGACGATGCTGCCGACGTGGGACTTGGCGACGAAGAGCGCCTGGGCGGCGCGAATCTGGTCCAGCGGGAAGACCCGGGCGAGCACTGGCCGTATCGCTCCTGTCTCGACCATGCCGACGAGGTCGGCGAAGAGCCGCGGTTCGAACGACGTGACCCCGTGGAGTTCGAGGTCGTTGAGGTACAGCGTCCGCAGATCGAAGGGCACGATCGGCCCGGCGATCGCCCCCGCGGTCACGTAGCGCCCCCGACGACGAAGGACCGCGAGGAGCGCGGCGAACTGTCCGGCTCCGCCGACCACGTCGGCCACGACATCGACCGGTCCGCCGGCAGTCGATCGGACCGCCTCGACCAGATCGCTCTCCTCTCGGGCGATGACGATGTCGGCGCCGAGGGCGAGGAGCCGTGCCCGCTTCGACGCCGCGCCGACCGCGATCACCCGGGCACCGAGCGCGCGAGCGATCTGCACGGCGAGCGAACCCACGCCTCCGGACGCGCCGGTGATGAGGACCGTCTCACCCTGAGCGAGGTGAACCCGACGGAGCATGTTCAGGGCGGTTGATCCGGAACAGGGGAACGTTGCCAGCTCGGCATCGGAGAGTGCGGATTCGACGGGATGGACGTTCGCCGCGGGTACGCAGGCGAACTCCGCGAAACCACCGTCGCACTCGCTGCCGACGTAACCGGTGGCAGCTGCATCGAGAGGGTCGTTCGTGAGGCGGATCCACGGATCGACAAGTACGCGACGACCGAGCAGTGCGGTATCCGACTCAGGGCCGACCTCGACCACGGTGCCGCAGATATCAGCGCCCTGGATGAGCGGGAATCGAAGCGAACCGTTCCAACCGACGTCATCGACCGTGACGCCGTCCTCCACCTCGCTCGTCCCGCCCCCCATGGAAGCGCCGTACCACCCGACCCGAGTGTTGATGTCGGTGTTGTTCATGCCGCACGCCGCCACGGCGATCAGGACCGAGCCGGGGCCGGGCTCCGGAACAGCGACGTCGTCGCGGATGACCAGCCTCTCCGGCCCGCCATGACCGGTGAGCAGGGCAGCGCGCACCTGCCTACGCGTCCGCGTTCGGGGCGAGGTCTCCGACGGATGCATCCCTCATCCGACCATTGTCTCTCATTCCCTCATCCGCCGGGCCCGTCCAAGGATCGATTCCCTCCGACGGTCGTTCGTGACGTAGGTTCCGGCTGCTGCATCGACCCCGACCGGAGAGCACCCGTGACCCGCCGAAGATCAACATCGCAACCGTTCCTCGGGACCGGCCGTCATCCGCAAGGGAACCCATCGTGACTGATTGGGTCGATCTCACCCGTCGGGCGGCACTCGCCTCGCACCGGCTCATCGGCTGGATCTACTGGGACCCCCGTGCCATTGCGAACTACGCCGCGCTCGGCGTTCCGAACGGTATGGGGTATTACATCGCCAGCCGTGCCGCGAGCCTCGCTCCTGCCGGCAACAGTGCGGTCGGCGCCGCATTCGGATCGATTCACCCGGCATTCGTGAAGATGACTCTCGATCTCTGTCGGGCGCACACGACGTTCGAGGCGACCATGCACGCCCGCGACGAGGCGGTCGTCGAAGGTCTGCGCGTTTCTACCCCGGAGATCTGCAACGGTCTGGCCGCGCTCGCCGCACCGCTCTGGCAGACAGCGGACCAGCTTCCGATCAGCGGACGAGTGCTCTTCGGATCGTTGCTCGACCGACCGCGACCGACAGACCCGTTGCTGTCGTCGTGGCTCGCGGTGAACTGCATCCGCGAATGGCGCGGCGACACCCACTGGGCGATCCAGGTCGCCGAGGATCTCAGCGGGGTGATGGCGGGCATCCTCGACGGAGCCTGGCGGAACTATGCGAGCGATTGGCTTCCCCGCAGCCGCGGGGCTGACGACGCCATGCTCGACGAGGCGCTGGCCGGTCTCACAGAACGAGGTTTCGTCACGGACAGACGGGTGAACGGTGCCGGCCTGGCCTATCGCCAGGAACTCGAGGATCGGCTCGATCGCCTCTGCTCGCAGGCTTGGACCCGGCTCGGTGAGGAGGACACCCGCGCATTCCTCGACCTCGTCGAGCCGTTCGGTCACGTCTTCGTGGGGCGCATCGACGCCACCGCCGGACCGAACTGGATGCCGGCGGCGCGTGACCGCGACCCGCGACCGTGAACGCGGCCGGATCGATCACGCAACGGGAGTAACGGCCCGCCGTTCGCCTCCCCTACGCGGGTCGGACGTCCCTTGCACGTGACCTAGCCGGGGAGGACGATGCAAGCGCACCCCCCACGAGCTTTGTGGCGGGCACCGGCAGGACAACAACGAGGAGACCCGAAATGGACTATCCCGCAACAATCGCGGTACGCACGCCACTGCGCGTCGCCAATTGGCGACCGCTGGTCCAGTGGTTCCTGGCGATCCCCCACCTCATCATCGCCGGCGCCCTCAGCTATGCCTCAGGCGCAGTCGCGGTCATCAGTTGGTTCGTGATCCTGTTCACCGGGAAGCTCCCCGTCGGGCTGGCCAACTTCCAGATCATGACAATGCGGTACACGTTGCGCACCCAGCTCTATGCCGGGTATCTGCACGACAGCTACCCCCCGTTCGACTTCACCATGTCGGCTTCCGAGCCCGGCGGAACACCGGTCGATTTCGCAGTCACCCCGGCACTCGAGAACCGCAACCGCCTCACCGTCGGACTCCGCTTCCTGTGGGTGATTCCGGCCCTCTTGTTCTCGTTCGTGATCTCCATCGTCGGCGCGATCTGCTGGTTTCTCGGCTTCTTCGCCGTGCTGTTCACCGGGTCGTGGCCGACAGGTCTTCGCGAATGGGTGATGAAGATGCAGCGGGTGTCGATCCGCACCAATGCCTACGCCTACATGCTCACCGATGAATATCCGCCGTTCGTCACGGCCTGAGCTCCAAGAAGGAACCAGGTCCCATGTGACTAACGGTAGGTCCAGTCCGGCTGCTTGTCGGCTTGGCGCCCGTCGTACCGAACGAACCCGTCCTTCAGATCGGCGATCTTCGGAAGCGTGATCACCGTGCGGTCCGAGCCACAGCGACCCTCAAGATGCACCACCACGTCGTCGGGAAACGCTCGCAGGATGCTCGACAGCAGGACCCGCTCTTGGACCGGGAGGTAACACCGGTTCGCGTCGGTCACGAAGGAAAGACTTCTCTGGATCACGTCGACATCGGAGTCCTCGCCTTCTCCGACCCGCAAGCGCTCCAGCGCCGAGGTGATGGCGGTGGTTCCGAGTTTGCAAGGCGGACACTGCCCACACGATTCGACGGACAAGAACCGTGAGAAGGTCGCGGCAACCTCAACCATGCACGCCGTGTCGTCGTAGACGATGAACCCGGCGGATCCGAGGCCGGAGCCGATGGCGGCGAGATGTTCGTGGGTGATCGGGGTATCGAGTTGGTCGGCCGTGATCACCGCGTTTGCGACTCCTGGGAACACGCCCTTGATCTGCCGACCGGGTCGAGGAGCCCCGCAGAGCCGCAACACGTCGCGGAGGTGCGTGCCCATGGCGACCTCGACAACGCCGGGACGATCGACGTCACCGACCACGGTGCAGATCACGGTGCCCGGAGAGGAAGCGGTCCCGATCGACCGGAAGGCTTCGGCTCCGAACTGCAGGGCCCAGACGACTTGGGCGAGCGTTTCGGCATTGTTGACCAACGTCGGGTTCGACTCATACCTGCCGGGATGGCCCGCTTCTGCTTCAGTCGACTCCCACCCGAGTTGAGGCGCCGTGGCATAGAGCCCATGTTGGAACGGAGGCAGCCAACGGGGAAGAGGTTCGTTGCCTTCGATCACTTCAAGGAGCGCCTTCTCTTCTCCGAAGAGATACTCCTCCGGGCCTTCGACCACGACGACATTGACGTCGCCACACCAACCGGCCTTCGTGATGTCGGCAAGCGCTGCGCGCACCCGAGCGAGTTCCGGAAGAAAGCTTGCCTTCAGTGCGATGAATGCTTCGGCGGCGCTCACCGTATGAGCGGCGACGAGGAGACCTTCCAGCACCGAATACGGGTTGTGGCGCAGGAGCGCACGATCCTTGAACGTTCCCGGCTCGCCCTCGGCGGCGTTGCAGATTGCGAAACGTCGACGGCCACCGCCGCTGAGGACCGAGCGCCATTTGACCGCTGCCGGGAAACCCGCTCCACCGCGCCCGCGAATCCCCGCACGGGCGAGGAGGTCCAGTGTCTCACCGGGACCACGTTCGAGGCTCGCGCGCAGTGCGGTTCCGCCACCTCGCACGAGGTAGTCGTCGAATGATGCGACAACTTCGCCTGCGAGCAGGCGAGGCGCTCCCCCGCGGGGCGCACTCGGTGCAACGGTTGGGTCATCCATGCGTCGCTCCGGTTCGTTGTGGCCAACCTAGGCCTTCGTTCACAGGTCCCGGACCGTCGAGTCGTTGCTCGACCGAGTTGCGCACCGCCTCAGGCGGTCGCGGCCCCGGCCAACGACTGCTCCATCCGAACGACCATCGGGAAGAGCAGGTTGTTCTCCTTGTGGATGTGGAGATGGGTGTCCGACTCGAGTCGGGCAAGACCATCGAAACACGCGGCGTAGGACGCGCACCCGTCGTCCGGAACCCGGTAGCCGTTGGTGAGTCGATTGAGCTCCGCCAGGAGTTCCCCGACCGCATCGTGTTCGCGCAACATCATCGAGATCGGGTTGCGCAGCGTCCCACAGTGGAAAGCGGGAACGATCGACGCTCCGGCAAGTTCGACGATCATCGGGAAGAGGACGCGCTCTTCCTTGAGCAGATGCGGTTCGAGATCGGTGCGCACCGATTCGTAACAGGCGGCGACGCCGGCCAACTCAGGATGGCGTTCGCCGTGTACGTCCACGATCTTGGTCAGCAGGGCGGACAGCCGAGGAAGCTCGGCCCAGAGGTATGCGTGGTGTGTCGCAACCAGGTGCTCGACGAGAGCGACAGGTTCCATCGACGTCCATTCCGCTTTCGGCGCAGTTGGCGATGCGGCTTGCGCAAGTTCGGCAGTCGTCGATGCCGGATCGAGACCCTGCGCTGCGCACGCCTCGAGGAGTGTCTGTTGACCCCCGCAGCAGTAGTCCAAGCCGCGCCGCTCCAACTCACCGGCAAGGTCCGGGTGCTCGTTCACCAACGAGGCAAGGGTGATAGTGGGGTTGATGGTGCTCATGAGACGCTCCTTCGTGGGGTACTGCGTGGGGTGGTTCGTGCGTTCCGGGGTTTGGTCGTTGCCGGGCCGCGGGAACCCGTGTTGCCCGGCGATTCGTCCGCCGGGGCGACGAGTTCGGCGAGCGACGTCGCCGAGAGCGACGAGAGCAGGTGATGGCGGGCGACGCTCCAGGGCTCGTGAAGGGGGCAAGGCTCGGCCGCCATGCACGGCCGGTTCTGCAGCACGCAGTGCGTCATGTCGGTCGAGCCTTCGACCGCTTCGATGACCTGGAGAACGCTGACGTCGGCGAGGTCCGCGGCCACCTCGTATCCGCCCGTCGGCCCCGGTTCCGAACGGACCCACCCTCGGTCCACCAACGGCGTCATCGCCTGCGACAGGAATCCCGGAGTCGTGCCGACGACGGCGGCAAGGTCGGCCGCCTTCGTTCTGCGACCTTCGTGCTCCGTCGACGCGAGAGCGATCAGCGAACGGGTTGCCAGGTCGGACCTCCGCGTGATCTCCAATCTCATAGTGCGACACTATACAACTACGAATTACCCGGGCGGTCGGGACCTTCGTCCCTTCTCGACCTCCGAACGGCAGGCGCACGCTGACCCCACACGAGATCCAGGAGGGTCAAGGACATGTCAGCTCCCGAACAACAACTCCACGCCGAGGCGTCACGATCGAGGTGGTCGGAGCTCTCTGGCGGGGCATTTCTCGCCATGGCCCTCGGCCTCGTTGCGCTGTGCGTCGCCGTCGTCGGGCTCTACCTTCCCGGGAACAACGGCGACTCGAATCGCACAACCTCGGCGCCGGTGGCAGCATCGCCCGCCGCGGCGCCCGCCCAGGGCGCCTTCGGCGCGAAGCCGACCACGGTGCTCGTGTCGCTGGGCGACCTGTTCGTGAAACCGAACAAGCTCTCCGCCAACGCCGGCGATCACGTCGTGCTCAATGTCCGCAACACCGGCAAACTCGGACACGACCTCCAACTCTCGACCGGCGCCAAGACGAAACTGCTCAAGGGCGGAGAATCCGAAACGCTCGACCTCGGCGTGGTGACCACGTCGCTCACCGGGTTCTGCACCGTCGCCGGCCACAAGGACGCGGGGATGACGTTCGCACTCGACGTCGTCGGCGGAACACCGCCGGTCGCAGCCGCAGCGAAGCCGGCGGCAAATGCGGCGACGGCGATGCACATGGATGCGTCAGCAGCGAGCGTCGAGACACCCAACGCGACGATCGACTTCAACGCAGCCCCGCCCGCCGGTTGGAAGCCACGTGACCCGGTGCTCTCTCCGGCTCTGACCGGCACCGTGCACGAGGTCACCTTCCATGCGACCGAGAAGGTCATCGAGGTCGCGCCTGGCGTGACCCAGGAGATGTGGACCTTCAACGACACCGTCCCCGGGCCCGTACTGCACGGCCGGCTCGGCGACACCTTCAAGGTCACGCTCGTCAACGACGGCAAGGTCGGACACTCGATCGACTTCCACGCCAGCAGAGTCGCCTGGAACGACAAGATGCGTACGCTCCAGCCGGGTGAGTCACTCGTCTATGAGTTCACCGCGAACTACGCCGGCGCGTTCATGTACCACTGCGGGACTGCGCCGGCTCTTCACCACATCGGCAACGGCATGTATGGCGCGATCATCATCGACCCACCGGAGCTCGCACCGGTCGCCCACGAGTACCTGATCGTCCAGTCCGAGCTGTATCTCGGACCGCAGGGTCAGCCGGGAAGCCTGGCGAAGATGTCGGCCGAGGACTTCGATGCCGTGGTCTTCAACGGCTATGTGAAGGGCTACTTCCACGCACCGATCCGGGTCGAGCCCAGCGAGCGAGTCCGCGTGTGGGTCGTCGATGACGGACCGTCGGAGAACTCGGCGTTCCACATCGTCGGCACCATCTTCGACACGGTCTGGAAGGAAGGGACGTACCTCCTGCGACCCGATGCCCGACGAGGCGGATCTCAGGTCCTCGACCTCCAGCCAGCGCAGGGAGGCTTCGTGGAGTTCAGCTTCGCCGAGAAGGGTCTCTACCCGATCGTGACCCACAAGTTCTCGAACGTCGGCAAAGGCGCACTTGGGCTGTTCCAGGCAGGCGACGTCGCGCCGACCGGCGGAGGCCACTAGCGACATCGGTTCTGATCAGACGCAACAGCGGTTGCGAGCACCACAGGCTCGCTACTCACCCTCACGCCTTTTCGGCACGGGGTGAGTGGTGAGCGGATCGGCGTTCAGCGCATCGAGCACGAAGTCGATCGACTTCGTCAGTGCTCGCTGCGTTTGCTTCACCGATGTGAAGCCGGAATCGTTCTCGGCTCGACGAGCAGGGCTCGATCACCTCGCGCTTACCTGCGGGTCCGACGCGGACCTGCAGGCGTGGGTCGAGCACCTCGACCGGCTGTCGGTACCCCATGGCGGCGTGCTTCACGAATCCTATGGTTCGGGACTGTCGTTCGTCGACCCCGAACGCATCGCTCTGGAAATCTTCCTCGCCGCGAAGGATCGAACTGCCGTCGCCTGAACCGTCAGAATCTCCTGCCCGATCTGGGCGGCAACTGTTTCGACGCGAGGGTCGGGACAGTCGCGGGCGGTGTCAATCCGCACCATCCGCCGCTGCGGCTTGCCCCTCCGAGCGAAGCGCCCATGCGGTGTAGCCGCCGAGGAGATCGGACACGTCGGAGAAGCCGTGCGATCGGAGCAGGCTCGACGCGATCGCCGAGCGGTAACCACCGGCGCAGAACACGACCGTCGGAGCGGACGGGTCGAGCTCGCCGAGCCGGGTGAGCAAGGACGGCAGGCTGAGCGGGCGGGCGCCGGGCACCGTTCCGAGGGCGACTTCTCCCGGGTTGCGCACATCGACCAGCACGAGGCCGGGAACGGAGTCGATTCTCGCGGCGAGCGCGTCGGCGGAAAGTCGCGAGAGCGTCTCCACGTGCTCGGGGTGGGCGATGAAGGCGGCAACCGGATCGCTCAACGCCCCGAGAACTCGGTCGAAGCCGATGCGCGCGAGACGAACCTTCGCTTCGGCTTCATGCCCGGGGTCGGCGACCAACACGATCGGGGTGCCGGGAGCCATGACTTCTCCGGCGTACTCCGCGAAACGGCCGCCGAGCCCAACGTTCACCGAGCCCCGGAGATGCCCGGCGGCGAACGATGTGTCATCGCGACAATCGATGACCACGGCACCAACGCCTTGGTGCGCGAGCGCGTTGGCGAGCGACAGCGCGGGAACCTCCGCGTCCTCCACCAGCAACTCGCGAAGCTCACGATTGCGGTTCGCGGCGAAGGCGAAGTAGAGAGGCGCCACCGATTGCCCCTGCGTCACCGCCTCGACGAACACATCCTCGCTCATCGGCGCAAGTGCGTAGTTCGTTCGGCGCTGCTCGCCGATCGTCGACACCGTCTCCGTGGAGAGGTTCTTGCCGCATGCCGATCCGGCACCGTGGGCCGGAAAGACCTTGGTCGAATCGGGCAGCACCAACAGTTGCTCATGCAACGAGTGGTAGAGCTGCCGGGCAAGCTCATCAGCAGTAACTCCGACGGACGCCAGCAGGTCCGGTCGGCCCACGTCACCGATGAACAGTGTGTCTCCGGTGAGCACGCCGTACGGAGCCGAAGATGCGCCATGGTCGAACACCACGATGCTGATCGATTCCGGCGTGTGTCCGGGCGTCTCGCGGATCTCGAGCACGACGTCGCCCAACACGATGCGGTCGCCGTCGCCGTACATCTCGATCGGGAACTCCGCCCGGCCCTCAGCAGCACGCCCGTAGCCGATCGATGCCCCGGTCCGGGCGGCGAGCTCGAGGTGGCCGGAGAGGAAGTCGGCATGGAAGTGCGTTTCGATGACCTTCTCGATTCGCAAGCCGTTCGACTCGGCATCGCGAAGGTACTCGGCGACGTCGCGTTGGGGGTCAACCACCACTGCCCCACCACTGGTCGTGTCTCCGATCAGGTAGCTCGCATGGGAAAGGCACCCGAGGTAGTACTGGCGGAAGAACATGGCAGCTCCAATTTCGTTCGAAACGTTTCGGATAACAGAAGACTATACCCCCAGGGGTATCAAGCAATGAGTTCGCACGCATCGGCTGAATCCACAGGACCGACTCATGCGCCCGTCCCCTGTCCGAGCCGCTTCAGCGGACCAACGGGCCAGAATCGAGGGGTCCGGGCGCTGTAGCGCGCGTACTCCGGGAACTTCATCCGCAGAGCCTCTTCCTCGAAGCGCGCCTTCACAGCCAGCAGCGCAGTCAGGGCACCGGCGAGCAGGAGCGGGCCCACAGCCTCGCCTCGGAATGCCCAAGACCAGCCGGCGGTGATCAAACCGGTGTAGATCGGATGACGGCTGAGCCGGTACGCGCCACGCACCCGAAGCGTGGCGTGTTCCAATGGGAGCGGAAGGGCCGTCAACGAACGGCCGAGGCTGAGCGCGCCGACCGCCATCCATGCGAGCCCGACGACAGCGGTCACCTTCAGGGTGGCGTCGAGCGCATCGGGAATCGACCATCGATGGCGCGGGTGCCAGAACGCCAAGAGCCCGATGAGCACGAACTGCCCGACGACCAACGCCCATGCGATCATCCGTTGCCGACCGGCAGGCGTCCCGTTCGTCATCGTTCCAGCATGTCGGCCCGTCGCTCCGCCGAAAAGTGCCATTCGGCCCGCCACGGCGGGGGCGCCGAGACCGCTGTCAGTCGGCAGTGAGGGTGTCGTCGATCCCGAAGTTCTCGGCAAGCACGGCCGACCAGGTCTCGGGTGTGACGGGAAAGCCGTCGAAGTCGTTCCCGCGAAGGCGACTGCGGAGGATGTCGGTCCGCAGGGTGATGCGCGAACCATCGGGAGCACTCGAGCGGGTGGCGAAGGGACTCTGCGTCCACTGCAGCCCGGGTTCGGTCTGCAGGAACTCGCTGCGAGCGGTGAAGTCTTCGAGCGCACGGGGTTGGATCGAGATCCAGAGCCGGTCGCCCCAGCGTTCGTCGAGGCCCCATTCCGACAGAACGAACCCGCCGACATCGGTGCGAATGCGGACCCGTCGAGGGATACCGGCGTGTTCACCGACACGAAGAGCAATCGGCACCATCGGGGAATCCCCGAATCCGACGTCGACGAAGAGGCGATCCGGACCCATGTGGACGATAAGCGCGCAGTGGTCTCGATCAGGACCCCAGCGGGTGCCATCGTTCACCCGACACGACACGTACGTGACGGAGAAGCCGAGTTCCGTGAGCAGCCAGCCGAACGCGCCGTTGAGCTCGTAGCACCAGCCACCACGACCGCGTTCGACAATCTTCGCCACCGACCACTCCGTGTCGACTCGGACGCCGCGACGATGGAACACGTCGAGGTTCTCGAACGGCACCTTGATCATGTGGGCGCTCTGCAGCTCGGCCAGCAGCGCCCGTCCCGGCGGACGACCAGCGATAGCAACCCCGAGGCGGCCTAGGTATTTCTCGACCACGTCAGATTGTGTCACCTACGCAGTCTCCCACCCGGTTGGGGGTGTCCGCCCCGGACTCGCTCATTTTCCGCACCGGAGCGGGGTCACCCTTCCTTGCCGACTTCGTCCCATGCGGAGTTGGCGCCGCGGTGGCCGGTGTAGATCACGGCCGCCGTGGTCGCAGATGCGAAGAGGGAAAGCACTCCCGCCATGGCTCGCCGGGCCGACGCTCGCAGCTCAGACGGTTGTCCGCCCCCTACGGGCTGTCATGACCTTGTAGACCTCGAACCAGGCGACACCAGCGACGCTCGCCATGAGCGCCACCAGCGCGTCGGTGAAGGAGATCGATCCCAGGCTGAATGCGTTCCGAAGACCGCGGACGCTGAGGACCAGGGTGAGAAGTACGAGAGCCGCAGCAAGGATCCATTTCAGCGTGGGATTGCGACGCTCGACGAACGTGCGCCAGATCGAAAGCCGCCACGACCGGTTCACGAGAATGAGCCCGAGGTTCGAAAACACAAGCGTGGCGAACGTGATCGATCGGACGGCATCGTCGGGTCGATCGCCGAGCACGCTCCACAGGTACACCGCCACCGCGGCGGCGAGCACCGACAACCCCTGGAGGATGGCGATGGTCAGGACCCGTCGGTCGAACATCGCGTTCCCGGCTGGACGCGGGGGCCGATCCATGATCTTCGTGTCGATCTCCTCGGCTTCGAAGACGACCGAGCACGCCGGATCGATGATCAGTTCGAGGAAGGCGATCTGGACCGGAAGGAGCACGAGCGGCCACTCGCGCACGAACAGCGGAACGATCGACATCCCCACGAACGGAACGTGCACGGCGATGATGTAGGCCATTGCCTTACGGAGGTTGTCGAAGATCCCGCGGCCCTGACGAATGCCACCGACGATCGACGCGAAGTCGTCATCGGTGATCACCAGCGCGGCCGACTCTCGCGCCACGTCGGTCCCGCGTGCGCCCATGGCCATGCCGATGTCGGCCGCACGTAGCGCTGGAGCGTCGTTCACGCCATCGCCGGTCATACCGACGATCTCGCCATTCGCCTTCAGCGCGCGGATGAGCTGGAGCTTCTGCTCAGGCACCATCCGGGCGAACACGCAGACCGTGCGAACGCGACGCGCCAACTCGTCATCCGACATCACGGCGAGCTCAGGTCCGGTGATGCAGCCTGCGGCATGGTCCAGTCCGATCTCGCGGGCGATTGCGAGCGCGGTGCCGGGATAATCTCCGGTGATCATCACCGTGCGGACACCGGCGCTGGCACACTCGGCTACGGCGTCGGCGACTCCGGGCCGGACGGGGTCGTGCAGACCGGCAAGCCCGAGGAACTCGAAGTCGAAGTCGTGCTGTTCGCTCGGTAGGCTCCCGGACCGGTCGAAGTAGGCCCGAGCCACCCCGAGCACTCGCTGACCGTTCGCCGTAGCTCTTTCGACGGCTTCGGTGAGACCCGCCATTGCCTCGGGTCCGAGGTGGCAGAGATCCCCGATCGCTTCGGGGGCGCCCTTGGCCGCCACCACGTAGCGACTGCTGTCGGGCGAGCGCCACACATGCGAGAGCGCGAGGAGCGACTCCGAAAGTGCGTACTCCCGGACAAGCAACCAGTCACCATGCACGTGCTCGGTCTGCGACAGGTAGCGATCGCCGAGCATGCGGAACGCCTTGTCCATCGGGTCGAACGGATCGATCGGCGACGCGAGCACCGCAAACTCGGCAAGGGTGTGGAACTCCTCGGGAAGCACTTCGTCCGTGAGCGAGTGCGAGGCTCCTTCGGCGATGAGCTCACGAACCGTCATCGAGTTCATGGTGAGCGTGCCGGTCTTGTCGACGCAAATCACTGTGGCCGATCCCAGGGTCTCGATGACCGGTGCGCGTCGGGTCAGGACGTGGCG
>JANPFX010000190.1:0-10080 GCA_031423635.1 Acidimicrobiia bacterium
GTCGATGGATCGCGAGAAGGAGATCGTGCTCACCCGCGTCCCTGATCTCTCCGACAACCTGGCCGATCAGGTCGTGCGCATCGTCCGCTCGATCCGTCAGCTGGAGCTGAAGAAGTCGCCGTCGGTGTCGGAGACGCTCGACTGGGCCCGCACGCTGGTGCTGCTCGGCAAGGACACCATCGACGAGCAGACCTACAAAGAGACGCTGCACATCCTCCTCAAGTACCAGTCCGACATCATGAAGGCCGCCAAGGAATTCTCGGACAAGTGATGGTTGTGGACGCAGCTCCGGCAGACACGAGCAGGGCCTCCGACAAGTGAGTGGCACGTCGACCCTCACACCGCCGTCGGGCCCCTCGGGCGGCGTCATGGTGAACCTGCTCAACGGGTTCATCGTGGAGCTTCGTCGCGCCGGGCTGCCGGTCAGCCTGACGGAGAACCTCGACGCCATGGAGGCGGTGAAAGTCATCCCGATGGAGGATCGCGTTGCGTTCAAGTACGCGCTCGGGTGCACGCTCGTCAAGAACGCCGCCCACTGGCGCGCCTTCGAGACGGTGTTCGAGGTGTACTTCTCGCTGCGCGGTTCGCAGTACTCGATCAACGCCGACGGCGAACCGGAGATGGACGGTCAGAACATGCCCGGCCAGCCGCAGGAGGGTGGTTCCGGTGGGCTCGAAGGGCTCACCCCCGAAGAGCTCGCCCAGATGCTCTACAACGCGCTGCTCAACGCGGATGAGGCAATGATGCGGGCCATCGCCAAGGCCGCGGTAACCCGCTTCAGCGGCATGGAGCCGGGTCGCCCGGTCGGCGGCACGTATTACCTGTACCGCACGCTGCGCAACCTCGATCTCGACGGCATGCTGGAAAAGCTCATGGAGGCCTCGAAGCAGCAGGCCGGCGAGCTCACCCAGTTGGAGGAGAAGCTCGAGCGCGACGAGTACGAGGACCGCATCAACCGGATGCGCCAGGAGATCGAGGCGGAGATCCGTCGTCGTCTCGTGGCCGACCGAGGTGTCGAGGCGATGGCGAAGACCTTGCGCAAGCCTCTTCCTGAAGACGTCGACTTCATGCACGCCACCCGCGACGAGATGGTGGCGCTGCGCAAGGCGATCTATCCGCTGACCCGCAAGCTCGCCGTGCGACTCGCCCGCAAGCGTCGTCATGGACGCAAGGGCCCGCTCGACTTCCGCCGCACCGTGCGCACGTCGCTGTCCTACGGCGGTGTGCCGGCCGATCCGAAGTTCAAGTACCCGCGTCCGGCCAAGCCGGAGATCTTCGTCATCGCCGACATCTCCGGTTCGGTGGCCGCGTTCGCCCGGTTCACGCTGCAGCTCGTCTACGCGATCTCGGGCCAGTTCTCCAAGGTTCGCAGCTTCGTGTTCATCGACGGTCTCGACGAGGTGACGAAGTTCTTCGAGAAGGTCGAAGACATCACCGAGGCGATCCATCGCGTCAACACCGAAGCCGACGTCATCTGGGTCGACGGACACTCCGACTACGGCCACGCGTTCGAGGTCTTCTGGGAGAAGTACGGCAAGGAGATCTCGCCGAAGACGACGGTGATCCTGCTGGGCGACGCCCGCAACAACTATCACGCGTCGCAGGCATGGGTCATCAAGGAGATTCGCCGCAAGGCGCGTCACGTCTACTGGCTGAACCCCGAGCCGAAGAGCTACTGGAACACCGGCGACTCCATCCTCAACGAATACGCCGCCCATGCCGACGGCACGTTCGAGTGTCGCAACCTCCGCCAGCTCGAGAAGTTCGTCGAACAACTGGCGTAGCTGACTGCTAGGCGCGCTGATCATCAGCGCACCTACGGTCTCCGGTTGTTGGTGCGTCAGGTGTTGGCTTCGATCGCCTCTTTGGCGTCGGTCAGGTGCGACAGGCACGCGGCGACGGTGCGGCGCACATAGTCCTGCGAGGTGATGGCCTTGCCGTCGAGGGTGAGCTTGCGGGCGAAGTCGTCGTGTCCGCGTCCTTCGACGGCGACCGCGGCGCGCGTGGCGTTTTCCTTCACCCGGGCGAGCAGGTCGGCCACCGTCTTGGTGCGCGACGGCTCGGCGGTTCGACGCACCGGGCCGAGGTTGACGACGGGTGACTTCTCGAGTGGGAGGGACGCAATGGCGGTGCCGAGCGCGACCAGTTCGGCGTCGACGACGGCAACCGAGCGAAGTGCGCTGTGCCCGGACGGACCCACCGCGCGAACGATGCGGTCCCACGAGTCGTCTCCGATCGGCCCGCTGACCGTCTCGGCGAAACGGCGGGGGAGCGACCGGAGGGTTACTGCGGCGTCGGCCATGGTCATCGAATCGAACGGCGCGCTCATGGCTGGTTCCTTTGACGCTGCGCTGCTCCGCTGCGCTTCACTGCTCGCAACACCTGTTGTTGGGTGGGTTCACGTGTCGCTCGCACTCTCCCTTCCTACCAGCCTGGGTCGAAGCGCTCGCGCCGGGTGTGTGGGCGGTTGGCGCCGAGTTGTCGTGTTCGCGACGTCGCCGAGTCGACACTCGGGCGCCAACTCGCCACCCGACGAGTGTGTGGGTCAGGCGGGGCGGAGGGAGAGGACGTCCACGCCGGCGGGGAGGCGGGCCGGGTCCCAGGCCAGGTGGGTGAGAGCCTGGACGCAGGCGAAGCGGTCGGTCATGCCGCTCACGTAGGTCACCGCGGAATGGGTCAGGGCCGAGGTGCCCGCGGCGTCGACGCGGAACGACTCGGGGAGGGCGTCGGGCCGGGCGCCGTACATATCGACCAGGGCGCGCAGAAGTTCGACGACCTGGCCAGCTTGGTGACGCGATTCGGGCCGCAGGTAGATGCGCTCGTAGTTCCAGCGGCGGAACGCCGCGAGGGCCTCGGCGGTGTCGGCCGCCATGGCGATGCGCCCGGTCGACGTGGTGGCATCGACCATGGCAGCGATGAAGGCGTTGAGCTGATCCGAACGAGTGGTCCCGCAGCGTTCACGCACGATGGTCGGGAGATCGGCGACGGAGACGACTCCGGCCGCGGCGGCATCTTCGACGTCGTGGCACACGTAGGCGATGCGGTCGGCCCAGCTCACCACCTCGCCCTCGGGGGTCATCGGCGCGGGACGTGACCAGGAATGGTTGCGAATGCCGTCGAGCGTCTCGGCGCAGAGGTTGAGCGGGGCGAGCGCAACATCGGCGCCCCAGACCGCGTGGTCGTAGCCGCCGTCCACGTAGGGCGAGAGCGCTTCCTCGCTGGCATGGCCGCCCGGGCCGTGGCCGCAGTCGTGGCCGAGCGCGATCGCCTCTGCCAGAGCGACGTTGAGTCGGCACGCCTGGGCGATCGAACGCGCCACCTGCGCCACCTCGAGCGCATGGGTGAGGCGCGTGCGCTGATGATCGCCGGGGAACACGAACACCTGGGTTTTTCCGGCTAGGCGGCGAAACGACGACGAGTGCAGGATGCGGTCTCGGTCGCGTTCGAAACACGTCCGGACGGGGTCGGATGCTTCGTCGCGGGCGCGGATTCCGCTGCCTTGCGCGAGCGTCGCGCCCTTGGCGAGGCCGAGACGCAACATCTCCTCACGTTCTTCGCGCAGCAGTGGATGGATCAGATCGACGGTGGCCGAGGAGTCCTTGTGGGCGGCGACGACCGGCACCGGTGCGTCGCCGTCGCGGTGGCCGGCCATCGTCGCTCCCCATGCGGCCTCGCGATGCGACAGCACGGCAGCGTCAAACCACGACGGGTTCTCGTCGACCGGGACAGCGTTGTGGTCGGCGGCGCTCACGTCTCCCAGCGTAGGGCGGACCGACGTGTCCAACCGGTGAACGGCGGGTCGACGGGAGTTCGGGGACGGAGTCGCTCTGGGCCCAACACCGGCGGTCGACGCCACCCGCACATCGCACGTCACCGGCCCCCGGACACGTCGCGAGGACGACGCGAGAATGAAGCTTGGGTCGCTCCAGGAGCGACCCAAGCTTCACTCTCGGGGCCGCGATCCAACACCAGGTCGAGCGCGCGGATCGTTCGTCCGAATGCGTGACGATTCACCAAGTCCCTGTCGGTGGCCTCGATGATCCGCCAACCCGCTTGGACGAGAAGTCGGCGGCGCTGCGCGTCACGTTCCTGCTTGGCCCGCGAACCGTGCGTGAAGAACGGACTCACCTCCAGCGCGACCTTCAACTCCGGCCACGCAAAGTCGACCTCGACCTGTTCGCCGTTCCCAACGTCGACGCGGTAGTTGCTGCGCCAACCTCGTAGACCGGCCTCCCTCATCCACCTCGCGACTCGTTGCTCCAAGCCGCTCCGGTGACCGAGACCGTCGAGCCGGGCGGAAAGCAGTTCGAGCAGCAGTTTGCGACCGGTGAAGCCAGCTGGTGGAAGGGTGCCAATCAGATGAATGAGCGCGCGGACGGTCGTGAGTCGATGGCTCAGGGCGTGATCGAGGCATCGTTCGACCGTGGACTCGCCGACGAAGCGAGGCAAGGCGATCAATGTGGCCGTCGGTGTCGCCAGGTGAGCGTTCATCCAGCGGCGACTTGGCGGCAACTGGGCTTGTCGAATGACCTGGATTCCGACGAGACTCACAGCCCGAGTTCGGGCGATGCTCACCACCGGTCGAGGCGGACCCTCACTAGCCGACGTGGGAACCGGGAACTGGTAGATCGTCGCCGAAGACGGGCCGATGATGATCGACCCCGGAATAGCGAGGCCTGCCGCAAGAATTCGCTGCTCGACAGTCGTCGGCACCGGATCGATTCGCATCACGCCGGGGAAGATCTCGACAAGCGCACCATTGGCGCGTCGCCGGGCCAGGGCGTGCTTGTCGACACCGGCGGCGGTG
This sequence comes from Acidimicrobiia bacterium, assembly GCA_031423635.1. Classification (GTDB taxonomy): domain Bacteria; phylum Actinomycetota; class Acidimicrobiia; order Acidimicrobiales; family JANYDT01; genus JANLQX01. The sequence continues at coordinate 4,808 of JANPFX010000190.1, forward strand.
GCCTGGGCATAGGTGACGAGTCCGAGCTGCGTTCGTGCAACGGCTCGAAGCTTCGCGTCGATGGCAAAGGATGTGAGCGCGTGACGAGGCGGATGATCGGACCGCCGCAGCGGTTTCGCTTGTGCATGCCCCACGGCACACCTCCGAAGACGTGAAAAGGCGCGGGAAGCATGGCGAAAATGGTGCACCGACGGGTACGACAAACCCGATCGCCCGACTCTCTGGAGACAATGAAGTCTGGGTCGCTCTCAGAGCGACTCGGGCTTCACTCTCGCGACTCGGCGACTGCAGCTAGCGGCGCAGCAGCTCCGCGGCGCGGAAGGCCAGGTCGAGGCTTTGGCGCGCGTTCAAGCGGGGGTCGCAGACGGTGGTGTAGCGGTCGCCGAGGTTCGCGTCGGCGAGGTCGTCGCTGCCGCCGACGCATTCGGTGACGTTGTCGCCGGTGAGTTCGATGTGGAGTCCGCCCGGCCAGGTGCCTTCGGCGTTGTGGGCGTCGAAGAACCCGACGACCTCCGCTTCGATCTCGTCGAAGTGGCGCGTCTTGAGGCCGGAATCCGAGGTGTAGGTGTTGCCGTGGCACGGATCGCACGACCACACGACCGGGTGCCCGGAGTCGCGCACGGCGGCGAGGAGACGGGGAAGCCGGTCACCGATCTTCTTCGCGCCCATACGACTGATCAGCGTGAGCCGGCCAGGAATGCGATCGGGATTGAGAGCCTCGCACAGTGCGAGCACGTCGTCGGGCTCGACCGTGGGTCCGACCTTGCAGCCGACCGGGTTCTTCACGCCTCGGAGGAACTCCACGTGCGCGTCGTCGAGACCGCGGGTGCGCTCGCCTATCCACAACATGTGGGCCGAGCAGTCGTACCAATCGCCGGTCGGGCTCGTGGTGTCCTGTCGGGTGAGGGCTTCTTCGTAGCCGAGGAGCAGCGCCTCGTGCGAGGTGTAGAGGTCGACCTGGTGGATCGGAGCCGACTCGGAGAGGTCGACGCCGCACGCGCTCATGAACCGCAGCGCCGACGCAATGCCGTCGGCAATCGCGCCGTAGCGCTGGCCCTCGGCCGATGTGCGGACGAACTCCTGGTTCCACGCGTGCACCCGGGTGAGGTCGGCGAACCCGCCCTTGGTGAAGGCCCGCAACAGGTTCAGGGTCTGCGCGCTCTGCTGGTACGCCTGGATCATCCGCTCGGGGTCTGGAGTGCGCGAGTCGGCGTCGAACAGGTCGTCATTGACGATGTGACCGCGGAAGCTCGGCAGGGAGACCCCGTCGATGGTTTCCTCATTGGCGCTGCGGGGCTTGGCGAACTGGCCGGCGATCCGGCCGACCTTCACGACGGGCAGACCGCCGGAGTACGTGAGGATCGCCGCCATCTGGAGGATGACCTTGAGCTTCTCCCGGATGGCCGGGGCTCCCATGTCGTGGAAGCTCTCGGCGCAGTCGCCGGCCTGGAGGAGGAACGCCTTGCCCTCAGCGACGCGTCCGAGGGAAGCCAGCAGCGTGCGGGCCTCACCGGCGAACACCAGCGGTGGGACCATCGAGAGCTTCTTGATGGCTGCGTCGTACGCGCCCGAGTCCGGCCAGACGGGCTGCTGCAGCGCCGTGCGCTCGCGCCAACTCGATGGGGTCCAGGTGCTCGCAGCCATGGCCGTCGAGTCTACCGGCCGCCCCGTCCTGCACGATGTCGAGTTCTCCGAGCTGGGTGCGGCCGGCCGGAGTGGCCCGAACTGTGACGGTCGAGGCGCCCGGCGTTAGCGTCGTCCGCCATGGACATTCGTATGGATGACAAGGTTGCGCTGGTCACCGGTGGCTCACGTGGCATCGGCAAGGCGATCGCGGCGCGCTTCGCGGAAGCAGGAGCGAACGTCATGATCACGAGCCGCAAGGCGGAGGTGCTCGAGTCGGCGGCCGACGAACTCAACGCGCTGGGCGGCGGTCATGTCGAATGGTTCGCCGGCAACGCAGGTGATCCGGCCCAGGCCGAGGCGTGTGTGGCGGCGACGATGGAGCGCTTCGGTCGCGTCGACGTGCTCGTGAACAATGCGGCGACGAACCCGTACTTCGGGCCGCTGCTCGGGATCTCGGCCGGGCAGGCCGAGAAGACGGTCGCTGTGAACCAGTTCGGCTACGTGGCATGGACGTCGGCCGTGTGGAAGGCCTGGATGGCCGAGCACGGGGGAGCGGTCCTCAACATCGCTTCCGTCGGAGGTCTGAGCGTGGAGAACAACATCGGGTATTACAACGTGACGAAGGCGGCAGTGTTGCATCTCAGCCGTCAGATGGCTGCCGAGATGGCACCGAAGGTGCGGGTCAACGCCATCGCTCCCGGACTGGTGAAGACCGATATGGCGAAGGCGCTGTGGGAGCCGAACGAAGCGAGGATCGCCAAGTCGATGCCGCTCCACCGACTCGGCGAGCCCGACGACATCGGCCGTGCCGCACTGTTCTTGTGCAGCGACGCGGCCTCGTGGATCACCGGTGCACATCTCGTCGTTGACGGAGGCGCACTGACCGGTCCGTCGCTCGGCTGACGCCGAGCGGATCCACCAGCACTGTCCCGGGACAGGCGCTCAACACGTCAGGCGAGGGCAAGACGGAGCGCGTCCCGGGACAGCGATCTCACACGTTTCGACTGTCTCCGGCGAGGGACTGTCGTGCGGTGTTCAGTTGTTGGCGGGCGGCCAGGAGCTGGCGATCTCCTTGCCGTGTGGCAACCCAGTCCTTCAATCGGGTCACCCGGCCCGGGCGGATCTCCCGCTCAGGCATGTGGGCGAGATGCAGGTTCATCTCGGCGAGCGCGATCTCGTGCTCGGCTCGAGCGGCGTGGGCATTCAGAAGTTCGTTCATGGCGGGTCCTTTCGCTGTGGTGGTGACTCCTGTCGTGGCGACCAACCGGTGAATCGGTTGGTCGTTCTCACCACCACAGACACAGTCGACGAAGGACTGGTCCGCTTCCGTGATGTGGATCACACAACGACGAACAACCCACGGACATCCGTCACACCGCTTCGACTCGGCCGCGAGTGGGGCGGCGAGTTGTTCGGGCGGTAGCGTGAGTCCGACCGGAGGTGCAGTGTGGCCGGCAAGACGTTTCCAGCTCTCTTCAGGCTCGGTGTCGCGACAATGGTCGTGGACCCTCTTTGGAGCGGTCCCTCATTCTCGGCCGGGGAGGGACCTACACGCGAACGTGCGCGTCAACGGATCGGTTCCAAGCAGCCGGCCCGTTCGCGGGCCTCTCCGAACCGGTGTTTTCGAGGAAAGGTGGCGTACCGGGGGTGATCGTCACGGTGTCGGCAAAACGCCGAGCTGCTCAAGTTCGGCAACCGCCGTTTGGAGCAACGTGTAGGCCTTGATCTGGTTCTCATCGACGGCGGTGGCCGGTGTCTTGGTCGAATTCGCAGGGGCCGGTCGGGCCCACTCCGAAAACGCGCTCATTGATGCCGTCAATCGCTGGCCTATGGGATCGGCAGGAATCGGAGCAGCAAGAAGCGCGGCACTCCAGGTGGCAATGTCCTCCTCGTCAGCAACGTCGCCGGAACCGCCGGTGATGAGGCCGGCCGCGAGTTGCTCTTTGGCTTTCGAAAAGGCGTCCCCGTTGACCTTCAGCCAGGTGCGCCAGTCCTCCGGATTCGGCAAGGGATGGAACGGCACAGTCGTGTTCATCGGTAGCAGTGTTGTCGGGGCCACCGGCTCCGCGGGGGTCACTGTCGTCTCCGGCGACGCTGCGACCACCGACGTCGGGGTCGACGCAGCATCGGTGTCGCTTCCGCCGCTGCCGACGGAAGCCCAGACCGCAAGGAGCGCAGCAATCAGCGACGCCGCGCCGATGAGCAGTTTGATGTCAACGGGTCGTGACCCATCTCGCTTCTGCATAGGTATCGCTCTGTAGTCCGTTGTGCGTTCGATGTCGCTCGGTTGCCGGGAGGGTCTCTCGCGTCGACGCACGCCCGGACGCTCACACCTTACGAGCGATCGAGGGCAAGGCCAAAGCCGTGCCGATCCACAACAGGTCCGGGTTGGCGGGATCGGGGAGCCGGGCCCGATTGGTCTCGATCAGCTGCCGCCAGTAGCGGGCGATATCGGCATCTGTTGCTTCGTCGACCGTTGTGAGCACCTCTACTTCGGCGATCGACCAGAAGGACTCTCCTGGGAGCACGATGTGCATCGGCGTGGGGTCGGTGGTCGTGGGGAGGGGGGTCCCGTGCAGCGGACGCACTGCGGAGAGCCCCACTGCGAACGTGTCCACGAGGCTGGGCCCCGCCGGCACGGGGGCGAGGGACTTCGCTGTTGATGCCACTGTCACCGGTGAGGTCGTCGGCACGGCGAGTCGGGGAACGATTGTCGGTATACGTACGATCGCCGCGTCGGCCCCGGTTGGGGGTGTCGTGGCCCGTGGAGCGGGGGTGGTGGCGAGCGGCTGCTGCGGTAATTCGGGCCAGCGTTGGCCGCCGGTGGCGTCATCGGCCACGACGGCCGGTCGAGGCGCGGCGATGGCGATGCCGCCCGCCGATCCGGCGAGCGCCAACGCGAAGGTACCGACGAGTGCCTGGCGGACGAGGCAGCCGAACGGAAGCCGAGCGAACCGGGTCGCTGCGGCCGCCCGCCGCGGCACGCACATCATGGCGAGCAGCCCGAGCCAACTCAGGAACATGACCGACCCGACAAGCAGGATGACACGCAGCACGCGCAACGCTGCGAGCCCCGGTGGGCCGTCGCTCCAGGAGTCGAGGTGATGAGGTGGTCCGGCGAGCCCGAGCGGCGATCGTCCGAGGAGGATCGCGACGAGGACAAGGCCGACTGCGGCACTCAGGAGGAGTAGGAGCTCCCGGCGTGCCTCACGCTGCGGTTGCCAAGGGTCGTGCTGTCCCCTCGCCGGAACAGGAGAAGCGGATGTCACGAGGATCATGCGGCGATCCTGTCGCCACGTCGCTGCAGCGGTCGAGCTGTTGACCGGTGAACGGTGCGAGTCGTGGTCTCGGTGGCGGATCCACGCGTCCGCACGTCTCTTCGGTCATGGGGACGAGCGGGGATACGCCCGTGCCGATGCCCGGATCGTCCAGTCGGGGATCGGAAGCGCGCGTAGGAAGTATGGCTTCACGGTGGCAGAAGCAACGACTTCGACGCCCGCACTGTCGATGCGTGTGATGTCGATGCGGTCGATCGTTACCTCATCGCCGACCCGGCCGCGTAGGGTCTGTCCGACGACGGCGTGAAGGCGAGCGTCGTCGTCGTAGAGCGCGATGCCTTCGCCTTGGTAGATGCCGTCGGGATCGAC
>JANPFX010000191.1:0-35299 GCA_031423635.1 Acidimicrobiia bacterium
ACTCTGGTCCTCGACACCACGAATATCGGTCCCGATGGAAGGCCCACGGCCGACTGGGGCATACCGGTCACCATTCCGTGGGAACGCATCAGGCGCCTCTGCCACGCCGCAAGGATCCGTCCCGTCGTGATCCACGACGGCAACGTGATCGATGCCGACGACGAGCTGAACCTGGGCCGCACCAGCAGACTCGCCAACCGAGCGCAACGCCGAGCGCTTCACGCGGTCTACGCCACGTGCGCCGTGCCCGGCTGCGCTGTCTCGTTCAACCACACCAAGCCCCACCACGTGCACTGGTGGCGTCACGGCGGGCCTACGGACTTCGCCAACCTCCTGCCGCTGTGCAGCCAGCATCACCACCGCGCCCATGAGGGCGGCTGGCTCTTCACCCTCGGACCGAACCGCGAACTCACGATCGAACTCCCCGACGGTCAGATCATGCGAACCGGCCCCCCAGGGCGGAAAGCGGCGGCGTGACGACCATCAAGAAATGCCGGGTTTCCCGTGTCGTTCCCACCCGTGTGGCCGCCAGTCGGGTGAACTGAGCGCACCTGGCGCGCTCGACGACGCGAGCGAGTCGGGCGACGCTGTCTGTCGCACCCCCTCCGGTACCGTGGGGGTATGGCCTTCGACCTTCCGGTTTCGCTGTCACCGTCGAAGGTGGCGTCGTTCAAGGACTGCGCCATGATGTTCCGCTTCTCGGCGATCGACCGGGTTCCGGAGCCACCCTCGCCGTGGGCGGCCAAGGGCACCCTCGTGCATCGGGCGCTCGAACTCCTGATGCTTGAAGCGCCCCGTGACCGCACGATCGAGACCGCACTCCGCTGCCTCAGCCACGCGGTGCCCGAGATCCTCGACGGACCTGAATACGCCGACCTGCCGCTGACCGAGGATGAACGCGAGAAGTTCCTCGTCGATGCCGACCTCCTCGTCCGCAAGTACTTCCAGCTCGAAGATCCCACGTCGATTCGTCCGATCGGTCTCGAGCTGCGCATGGAGGCAAGCCTGGGGTCGCTTCGTCTCCGGGGCATCATCGACCGGCTCGAGCTCGGCCCCCACGGCGAACTGATCGTCACCGACTACAAGACGGGGAAGGTCCCGGGCGTCAACTACGAGCAGGGCAAGCTCGGCGGAGTCCAGTTCTACGCGTATCTGTGCGAGCAGATGCTCGGGCGTCGCCCGGACAAGGTGCAGCTCCTCTACCTGAGCGAACCACTCGCCATCGTCCACGAGCCCACCGACCAGTCGATCCGCGGGCTCACCATGCGGGCCAAGGCGATCTGGACGGCGGTGGAGCGGGCGTGCGATCGCGAAGACTTCAGGCCGAAGCCATCGCGTCTGTGCAACGTCTGCTCGTTCAAGCAGTGGTGCCCGGCGTTCGGCGGCGATCCCCTGCAGGCGCCCCGTCGCACGCACTCGGCGACACGTGGAACCGCGCTGTCGATCGCCGAGGCCGGAGACGACCTTCTCCTCGACACTGCCCAGCCCGGAACGATCGATCTCGTCGATGCTCGCACGGTGGGGGCCACTGCGACCGACGACCTCTCGCTCGTCTGAGTCTCACCGGGCCGACTGACCGTGCGACGCATCACCCTTCCCTTATCGGTCGACGCGTTCGATGCCCGCTTCGACCGCTTCTGGGATCGCTTCCGCGGCAACCGCGCCCTCGATGCGCTGTTCTACACGGCAAGCGAAGTCGGCGACTTCGGCATGGTGTGGATGGCGATCGCCGGACTGCAGGGGGCCTTCGGAGCGCCCGAGCAGACCCGGCACTTCTTACGCGTCGTCGGCGTGCTCGGGGCCGAGTCGATCATCGTGAACGGCGGCCTCAAATCCTTGTTCCGCCGAGAACGGCCGGCATGGGACCAAGAACGCCCGATGCACCTGCGCCGACCGAAGACCTCGAGCTTCCCGAGCGGCCACTCCAGTTCAGCGGTCACCGCCGCGCTGCTGCTCAGCGATGCGAACCCGACGCTCGCGCCGTTGTGGTGGGGAATCGCCGGGATCGTCGCGATCAGTCGAGTGCACGTGAAGATCCACCACGTGTCTGATGTGTTCGGCGGTCTGGCCGCCGGTGCGGTGATCGGCACCGTTGCGCTCCGGCTGCTACCGATCGGTTGAGGGCCGCGAAGCCCGCCCTTCGGCCGCGTTAGTTCGCGGAGCTGCTCTCGACGAGGAGCGAGCGGACGTCGAGAAGCAGGTCGGTGATCTCCGACGACGACACCAGTTCGCGCTTGTGAAGCACGACGAGTTGCTTGTCGATGATGGCGAGTGCTTCGGTGATGCCGTCGCGTTCGAGCGTGTCCATTGCCAACGAAGCTACCGCACCCGGGCCCCTTAGCCAGGTGACGTTCGTTCACGATCTCGTTTCCGGATCGTCACCTGCTTGTGAAATGCCGCGCCGTTGCGCCTACCGTCGTGTGATGGCAGTCAGATTGGACCCTATCGACGAATACATGCACGAGCTCGGCCCGGAGTCGAACTTCAACGAGAGCATGTACTTCAACGTCTACGACCCCGAGCAGCGCATCGGCGGCTGGTTTCGTATCGGCAACCGCGCCAACGAGGGCTACGCCGAGATGACGGTCTGCCTCTATCTCCCCGACGGGCGGGTGGCGTTCATGTTCCAGCGTCCGAAGATCTCGGACAACAACGCCTTCAACGCCGCCGGCCTTCGGATCGACATCGTGAAGCCGTTCGAGGAGATCACGCTGTCCTACGACGGCAAGGTGGCTGTGCTCTCCAACCCCCTCGACATGGTGGAGCCGAAGAAGGCGTTCAGCGAGAACCCACGCGAGCAGTGCCAGGTGTCGCTGACCGTCCTCGGCCGCTCCGCGATGTTCGGCGGCGAACCCGACACCCCGCACGAAGCTCCGGGTGAAGAGTTCGCGAAGGGGCATTACGAGCAGCTGCTCGAAGGCCGCGGCACGATCACCGTTGGCGATCGCACCTGGACGATCACCGGCTTCGGTCTTCGCGACCATTCGTGGGGCCCACGGTTCTGGCAGGCGCCGTACTACTACCGATGGCTCACCGGCAACGTGGGGCCGGACTTCGGCTTCATGGGCAGTGTCGTCACCAAACGCACCGGTCCGGGCTCGAAGGGCGGGTTCGTGTGGGAGGACGGCAAGCTCCATCTCGTCGACGAGTGCTCCGTGGCCACCGAGTGGTCGGGCGACGACACGTACCATCGCGGGGTCTCCCTCACCCTCACCTCGTCGAAATCGGCCAAGACCTGGAAGATCAACGGCGACGCGTTCAACCTCATCCCGCTGCGCAACCGGCGAACCGATCCCGAGGGCAACGAGCTGCTCACGCGCATCAGCGAAGGCATGACACAGTGGACGATGCCCGACGGACGGGTCGGCTATGGACTGAGCGAATACCTCGATCAGATCGTCGACTCCATGCCCGTCGGCTACGACGGTCCGCCGAAGGCATAGCACCGCCATCATCCGAACCACCTGACCACCTGAACACCGAACAGAAACGACAGACATGTCCTCACGCTCGTCCAAGAAGGCGGCTTCGGGAACGAAGGCGCCGGAGATCTCTCTTCCGTCGGGAGCCGCGTCGGTGTGGTCTCTCGACGATGCCCGCCTCAAGGGTCCCGTTGTGCTCATCTTCCTCCGCGGCTTCTTCTGACCGTTCTGCCGAAAGCATCTCGCGCAGTTGCGTGACTCGTATCCTGAACTGGCGGCAACCGGAGCGTCGATCGTCGCGATCGCTCCCCACTCGGTCGACGAACTCACCGATCACTTGACGAAGAACTCGTACCCGTTCACGCTCGTGGCCGACGAGTCCGGCGCGGTGTTCGATGCCTACGACGTCACGAGCCGGATGATCTCGCTCGGTCAGCAACCAGCGTGCTTCATCGTCGATACCGCAGGCATCGTGCGATTCGATGCGGTCGGCGCCCAGCAGTGGGACCTCGTCGGCCCGAAAGAACTCATCGAGCGCCTCTCGGCGCTGTAGCTGCGACGCCCGTCAGTCGAACGCGAGGTCGCGCACCGCCTGCCGGATGTCGATCGGAGCCAGGGGCAGAATCGCCAACGCGGCGGTGGTCACGCCGTTGTCCATGTATTTCCGTATGTGCGCTTTGCATTGCTCGGCGGATCCGTGAATCACCAACTCATCGACCACGTCGTCGGGGATCGCCGCTAGGGCTCCCTTGCGGTCGCCGCTCTTCCACGCGTCCCACATGCCCTGGAGGCGCGGACCGTTTCCGAGCCACTCGTGAAACGCTGCGTACACGGGGACGTTGAGGTAGGCAGCGATGGCGAAGCGTGCCCCCGCGCGCACGGCGGCGGCATCCTCGCTCGGACAGACGAAGAGACGGGCGACGATCTCCTTGGGCGTTCCGTCGGGCGATGCTCCCTGCACGATCTCGTTCACCTTCACGACGTCCTTCGCACCGAGCCAGTTGATGATCGCCCCGTCGCTCTCGCGTCCGGCGAGCCGGAGCATGCCCTCTCGGAGGCCGGCGATCATGACCTGCGGCGGTTGGTCGACACGGCGTCCCAGCTTGAAGCCCTTCACCGTGAAGGTCTCGTAGGCGTGGTCGATCTTCTCTCCGGCAAAGGCCGAGCGGAGGAACTGCACGGTGTCACGAACACGCGCGTAGGGCTTCTCGAACGGAATGCCGTTCCATTGGCCGACGATCACGTTCGACGAGGTCCCGATGCCGAGCACGAACCGTCCGGGCGCGGTCTCCGCAAGACTGGCTGCAGTCTGCGCCAGGAGAGCCGGACCTCGCGTGTACGCCGGGATGATCGCCGACCCGAGTCGCAGGGTCGGAGCCCACTGGGACGCGAGGACGAGGGGCGTGAATCCGTCGCTGCCGTTCGCCTCGGCCGACCAGACGTCGCTGTAGCCGAGCGCTTCCAGTTCGACGATCCACTCGCGCTGATCAGCCAGGCTGACGCCGTCGAAGGGGATGGTCATGCCGAGTCGTGGAGTCATGTTGACCAGCGTAGAGCGAATCTCGCACATGTGACGGGAGTCACATCGATGGCGGGACCAGATTGTCACACCCTCCTCAGCACACTGCATGCATGCGTACGAACCAGCTCGTCCTTCTCTCCGACGACTCCAGCTCCGACTTCTCGCTCGACGCGTCGACCCGGGAAGTCGGCCGTCGCGGCATTGCGGCAGCACGCGAAGCGCTCCGGCTCGCCGCTGAGCGCTCACTCGACCGCCAAGCTGCGTGAGCCCGTGCCGGCCGGGTCGCCGAATCGCCGCGTGTCGGCCGTCGGCGTGGAGGTCAGGTCACACTGCGGCGACGACAGCGCCGAGCGGCACGACGGCGCTCGACGAATCGGTGCCGGAGGTTCCCCGTTGGGTCGCCGCGGCGACGACGGCCGCCGGAAGAAGCGAGGCGAAAGCATCGAGATCCGCGTCCGTCGGCTTCGGTGCGAACTCGGAGTAGAAGCGATACGCGGGTGCTGCCCAGAGGGCGAAGGTCTCCGCAAAGTCACCGGCGCCGACCTGCAGGTCGCCGCAGCCGTTGCAGGTCCACCAGGGGCCGGCCGGCCGGTTCCGCAGGTCGAGATAGGCCTGGCGCTGATCGTCGTTGTTCAACATCACGTCGGCCACGTGGCCGAATTCGTGGGCGATGTCGTGGGCGATGCCGCCGAGCGGCCGGTCGAGCCGAACGTAGATCTCGACCCTCCGGGCCTTCACCAGCGTCATGCCGAGCAGCCCCGGCCGAGCCGGCCGGAAAGCGATGGTCCAGCCCGGGAACACGTCCTGAGCTCGCACGCGCACGAGCGTCAGGGCGGCGGTGCCTCGATCGAACTCCCGCGTCGTGGCCGCCGTCGGGGCCTCCACATTGAACGGGCGCACGAACTGCACGCCTTGGCCGATCGACGCCTGTCGGCTCGCCGAACGCTGCGCTCGTGCGGCCTCTGCGCCCGTCACTCCCACCGCTCCGCACAGTGCCAGGGCGAGCGCGAACGCGCCGACACGCCGGCGGTGCGTCGGCGTGCGGGTCAACGGCCCTGGCGTGCTGGGTGGATTCGGAATCACTGCTCGACACCGTACGCCACCTCATGACTGAAAGACCACTCAGAGTGGCCGAAAAGGGCCGTCGACAGTCGAAAATGGGGCAAACAGCCCACAGAACTCGCCACCGGAACCCGTTTCACCGCCCCTTCCCGTCGTCTCGACGCCAGGACAGGTCGGTCTTGCTTTGGCGGACATCGACACGAACCCATAGGTTCGACTCGGCTCAGCCCAGCCCGGCTGGCCTCACCACCAGGCGCCCGACCAGGAGCAGACCATGACCGACGTTGTGATCGTTGAAGCCGTTCGTTCCCCCATCGGACGCCGGGGTGGAGGGCTCTCCACGATGCACCCGGCCGATCTTCTCGGCGCGGTCGTCGCTGCGGCGATCGCCCGCGCCGGGATCGACCCCTTGCTTGTCGACCAGGTCATCGCCGGCAACGTGTCGCAGGTCGGTGAACAGTCGTTCAACATCGCCCGAACGGCTTGGCTCACCGCCGGACTGCCGTTGAGCGTTGCCGGAACCACGATCGACAGCCAGTGCGGCTCGTCGCAGCAAGCGACGAGCCTCGGCGCAGGTCTCATTGCGTCCGGCGCGTGCGATGTCGTCTTGGCGTGCGGTGTCGAATCCATGAGCCGCATCCCACTCGGCTCCAGTGTCAAGGCCGGCCCAGGCCGGGCGATCCCCAAGAGCTACTACGGCCACTACGAGATGACATCCCAGTTCGAAGGTGCCGAGAGGATCGCCAAGAAGTGGGGTATCACTCGGGCCGATGCCGACGCGTTCGGCCTCGAGAGCCAGGTTCGCGCCGCACAGGCGCGCTCCGAAGGCCGATTCGAACGGGAGATCGCCCCGATCAACGCGCCGGTGCTCGACGCCGACGGGAAGCCAACGGGTGAGACCACGACGGTCAGTGTCGATGAAGGAATCCGCGACACGTCTCTGGAGAAGCTCGCCACCCTCAAGCCCGTCCTCGAGGATGGCATCCACACGGCCGGTACATCGTCACAGATCTCCGACGGCGCGGCCGCGGTGCTGATGATGTCGGCCGACAAGGCGGCCGCTCTCGGGCTCCGGGCCAGAGCCCAGATCGTTACGCACTGCCTCGTCGGCGTGGACCCTGTCCTCATGCTCACGGGCCCGATCGACGCGACCCATCGAGTGCTGCAACGGGCGTCGATGTCGATGAACGACATCGACGTCACCGAGATCAACGAGGCCTTCGCGTCCGTTGCGATCGCCTGGGAGCGGGAACTCCACCCGAACATGGCAAAGGTGAATCCCAACGGTGGAGCCATCGCGCTCGGTCACCCCGTGGGATGCACCGGCGCTCGGCTCATCACCAGCGCGTTGCACGAACTCGAACGCACCGACGGCACCAACGCACTTGTCACCATGTGCTGTGGCGGTGGGCTTGGCACCGGTACGATCCTGCAGCGGATCTAGCGTCGGCCGCCGCAGCGATCGAGGTAACGCGGCGCCCTGCGCCCGCGTTCGTCGATCGCGACATCGTCCGTCTCTGATGGGTAGCGGGGCGCCCCATCGCCGGCTGCTCGCATGCGCTGCGATGGCGGTGGCACTGCTCGGGTGCGCGAGTGTGGGCACGCCGCAGATCGTCACCGAGCCGACCACGAGCGTCGCCGAGCGGACGGCGCTTGCGACCATTGCCGGACCAGTCCGGCGGGGTCCCCTCGAGGCAAACGCGATCGTCCGCCGCACCGTCGACGGCGACACTCTCGACGTCGTCCTCCTCCGCAGCGACGGCAGGCCCGCGCCGGCCGAGGAGCGCATCCGCCTCATAGGCATCGACACACCCGAGACGAAACGACCCGATACGCCGATCGAATGCTTCGGGAAGAAGGCTTCGGCCGCCACGGCAGCGTTGCTCCCCATGAACACATCGGTCCGGCTCGAACGCGACGTCGAGGAGCGTGATCGCTACGGACGCCTACTGGCCTACGTGTTCCGAGCGAGCGACGGTTTGTTCGTCAATCACGAGCTCGTACGAACCGGCTTCGCCGCGTCCTACCCGTATCCACCGAACGTGACGTACGCCGACATGTTCCGCGATGCCGCCGCCAACGCAGAGGCTGCCGGCGTGGGGCTGTGGGGAGCCTGTGGCGACCCTCACGTACCTGCGTGACCGACGACCTCACGTCCGGACGGACGGCGCAGAGCGGGCGCGACCGATCCCGGTAGCGTGGGCGTCGTGAAGGAAACGCTCGAACGACTCGGCCTCGGCCCCGACACGCGAGCGGTGATCGTCTCCTGCACCAACCACGGCGAGCACCACGCCGCGACCAGTGCTGTCGCCCAGCTCCAGGCCGCCCATCCATCGGTCTCCGCCGGGTTGAAGGTGCCGTGCCCATGGGCCCGTCACGCGGCAGCGCTCCACCGGGGCGGGGACGTCGGTGTGCGGCTCACACTCAACGCCGAACACGACATCTACCGCTGGGGACCGATCACCCTCAGCCCGAGCCTGCTCGACGGCAACGGTGGGTTCCCGGTCACGCTTGAAGATCTGTGGGATCACGCCGACCTCGACGAAGTGCGGCGCGAATGCCGCGCCCAGGTCGAGCGAGCGATCCTCTGGGGATTCGACGTGACCCACCTGTCTTCGCATTTCGACGCTTTGCTCCTCCGTCCCGAGTTCTTCGACGTCGCGCTCGATCTCGCCCTCGAATTCGACCTCCCCTTGGAACTCCCCGACGAGGCAGTGCTGAACCGGGCCGGCTTCCGGCTGCGCGAGCTGGCCGCCGAGGAACACATCGTGTCTGCCGGCCGAGTGCTCGAACTCGACCAGGAGTTCGAGGTCCCCAGGCACAACTCCGGCCGCCCCGACATCGCCGTAGCAATCGATGCGCTCCACACGTTTCTCGCCGAGCTGCGGCCAGGCGTCACCGTGCTGCGCATCAGTCCGGCGGAAGACACACCGGAGCACAGGGCGCTCACGACGAGCACGGCCGGGATCTCGATGTTCGAGACCATGCGTGCTGCCCTACCGACGCTCATGGGGCCGGACCATGTGGGACGCGGAGATCACGTCCGGCTGATCACGTACCGAGATCTCCGGGCTGTGCAGCGACAGACCAGTCGACGCACGTCGTAAGCCCTCGGCCAGTCGATACGATCGATGTCGGCCGCCGCAACGTTCGTGTGAGCGCCGGCAAGAAAGCGAGCGCCGAGCCGATGGCCAAGTACCTGAGCCAGGAGTGGCACGACCGAGCGAGAGAGCTTGCGCAGACCTTCCCGGAGCGGGCCGGAGCAACCGCGCGAATGGTCTACATCGTGTCGGGCAGTCCCGATGGCGAGATCACCTATCACCAGATCATCGAGAACGGAAAGGTCCTCGAGCAGGGCCTCGGGGCGTGCGAGAACGCCGAGATCACCATGACGGTCTCGTGGGACGACTCCGTGATGGTCCAGAGGGGCGAGCTCGACGCGAACACTGCCTTCATGCAGGGCCGCATGAAGGTCGCCGGGAACATGGCGAAGCTCATGGCGCTGATGCCGTTGACGATGAGCCCCGAGTACAAAGAGATCCAGATCGCTATCCGGGAGCACACCGACTATTGATGTCGGCGCCGGTCGGACGCGAGCCGTTCGACGGCTCGGCTGCCGGCATCGTCAATCGAAGACGCCGTGGAACAGGTCGGTCTCTCGGACTCGGGCGGATGCACCGAGCGGGAGTGGGGGCGTGAGGTCCTCGCCGGCGATCGCCTCGGTCCGCGAGCGGGCGAGCGTGTAGTCCTCGTAGGGATAGATGGTGCGGGCCTCATCCTCGGGAAGGCCGAACCACCATTTCGACGTGGGGTCGATCTGGGTCGCGTGGGCGAGAAGCGCGTTGGTTCGCACGTGATGGAAGTCGCCGACCTCGATGCGAGTCGTGACGCGGTGGTCCTGCCAGGGACGATTCAGCCACTCGTCGGAATACGGCGACTCGATGCCGAGGTCGACGAAGCGCTGATGCATGCGTTGGGCCCGCTCCCGGGACCACACCGAGTAGTAGAGCTTCACCGGCGCCCACGGCTCACCGGCTTCCGGATACCACGCCGGGTCCCCTGCCCGATCGAAGGCCGGGAGCGTGATGTCGTGCACCTTGAGGTGGTCCGGATGGGGATAGCCCTGCTGATCATCGCCGTAGGTGATGACCACCTGCGGGCGGGTCCGTCGGATCACCGCGACGAGTCGGCCCACTGCTTCGTCGAGATCGGCCTGATGGAACGATTCGGGATCGTGGTTGCCTTCGGAGTCGGCCATGCCCGAGTCGCGGTAGCCGAGCATCACCACTTCGCTGAAGCCGATGATCTCCGTCGCCTGGCGGAGTTCTTCCGCCCGCACTGCGGCGAGGTTCTCCTTGATCTCGGGGCGGTCCATCGCGGGGTTGACGATGTCACCGAGTTCACCGCCGGTGCAGCAGACGAGCACGGTGTGCACGCCCTCGGCCCGGTACTTCGCGACGGTCATCGCCCCCTTTGACGACTCGTCGTCGGGGTGGGCGTGGACAGTGAGCAGGCTGCGCGGCGCGGACACGGGATCCAACGCTACCGGCGTTGGGATGGTTCGAAGGTGGAGATCACTTCGACGAGCGGTGTGTTCGGGAAGAGATCGAGACAGATGGCATCGACGAGCGAGAAGTCGGCGTCGAGCAGGAGACGAACATCACGGGCGAAGGCACCGACATCGCACGAGACGAGCACGACCCGATTCGGACGGCACGCCACCACCGTCGCCACACCGGCACGATCGAGGCCCCGACGCGCCGGGTCGGCGATCACTACGGATGCCGGGCCGGCAACTCGAGGCGGTCGCCACCGGGCCACGTCGGACTCGACGACCTGGGCGTTCGGGTGACGGATGAGATTTGCCCGCGCATCGCGACAGGACGACTTCGCCAACTCGACCAGCGTCACGGCGTCGAACCGGCCGCCGACCGTCGCCGCGAAGAGACCGACCCCGCCGTACAGATCGATGAGCCGCTGCCCTTCCTCGGAAGGTCCGACTGCGTCGTCGACGGCCTTCACGAGCGCCTCGGCCCCGACGGCACTGGTCTGGAAGAAGGATCCCGAGGAGATCTGGAACGGCACACCGGCGATGGTCTCGCGCACGATGGAGGAAGGATCTGTCCGAGGCACCTCACCCGTCGGGCTGCCGATCAGACGGATCGAACGGTCGCGAGAGGACAACCCGACCCGGACTTCGACTTCAGTCACGCCTGCCGGCACTGCGGCCGACCACATCGCCGCGTCGAGCGACGGTTCGAGGATCCCACAGGTCGAGATGGGCACAACAACGTCAGAATGATAGGCGCGCATACCTATACGTCCATCCCGCCCGACGGCACCGCGTGCGGTGGTTCGGTAGCCCCGATCGGGGAGTGGGGGGCCGAGTCGTACGACACGTTCGGCCTCCGACTGGTCGAGTTTCGCGATGCGGCGAAGCGCGTCGATCACGACGGACCGCTTCAGGGCACCCTGGCGGTCAGGACGGACGTGCTGCCACCCGCAGCCACCGCAGCCGTCGAGAACGTGAGGGCACCACGGTTGCTGACGATCGTCAGATGGACCCAGGACCTCGACCACAACACCGCGGAGCATCGACCGGCGCTCTTCGGTGACCTGCACTCGGATGAGTTCCCCGGGCAGAGCGCCAGGCACCAACATCACCCGTCCGTCGTCGGCCCGGCCGATCCCATCTCCCCCGACTGCTAGGGCGTCGATGCGGATCTCCACGGCCCTAGGAGCGTAGATGGATTTCCAGCAGGCACCGCGCGGCCGGCGCCCCAACCTCCTGTCCCGGCGGTCACTTCGGGGCGTGAGGGTTTCGGCGGAGCATCGCTTTCCACTCCTCCGGGAAACCGTCCGAATCGATGGCGCGCGGTTCGGCCGTGAAGGACTCGAATCCGGACTGGCTGGCCGGAACCGCAACGGGCGGACGATCGGGCGCCGCCGTGGCGACCGGTGCCATGACCGGCCCCGCCTCGGCCGGAACGCGCGCCGCCACCTTGGCGGCCAGGCCGCGTCGGGTCGTCGAGTCCGCGCCGCCGGGTGTCGCAGCGCGAGCTGGCGCCACCGGCTCGACGAGCCTCGCTGCGGATGTGACCGGAGGGGCCACGGGCGCTTCGCGACCCGCCGCCACCGGTTCGAGGCGGCGCGCCGCCGGCTGCTCCATCGACGGACCGGAGGGTTGTGCGCCGGAACGGATCGGCGACGCCGTCCACGCCGGCCCCGGCGCGGCGCGGCCACCACCGATGGTTTCACGATCCTGGGAAGACGTACTTGGTGCCGCAACGGAGACGAGCGGCTCCTCGGTCGGGCCGACGAATCGACCCGCGCCCGGGACGGTGGAACTCCCTGACGTTCCCTCGCCGCGCTCCATCCGCTCGAGCCACGGGATGAACTCATCCGGCGGCAGCGGGCGCGAGATGACGTATCCCTGTGCCCTGTCGGCGCCCAGGCTGCGCAGCGCGGCCAGCTGCACCTCGTCCTCGGCACCTTCCGCGACGATCTCGAGACCGAGGTTGTGGCCGAGGTCGATGATCGACCGCACGATCACCGCGTCCTGCGGGTTGTCGATCATCCCGGAGACGAATGACTGGTCGACCTTGATCTCGTCGATGGGCAGCTGCTGCAGCTGGGAGAGCGAGGAGAATCCCGTGCCGAAGTCGTCAATGGCGATCTTCACACCGAGCGACCGGAACGCCGACAGCGCGGTTCGGGCGAGGGCACGGTCGGCCATCACCTCGCTCTCGGTGATCTCCAGCGTCAGCTGATCGCCGGGAACGTTGTAATCCGACAGCAACTGGGCGATGTACGTCGGCAGCGTCTGATCGAAGAAGTTCCGCACGGACAGGTTGAGGGCGACGGTGAGCTCGAAGCCCTTCGCCCGCCATTCCGAGAGGTCCCTGATCCCGCGATCGAGGATCCAGCGGGTCAAGGGTTGGATCAGACCCGACAGCTCGCTGAGCTCCACGAACTCGCTCGGGGACAGCAGACCGAATTGGCGATGGTTCCACCGGATCAGTCCCTCGGTACCGACGATGCGACCGGTTTTGAGATCGATCTTGGGCTGGTGGAACAGCCGGAAATCGCCGGTGGTGATCGACGCCCGCAGCTCGCCCAGCAACTGCAACCGGCGGACGTTGGCCTTGTCGTCGTCGGGCGTGGCGAACATGTGCGTTCGGCCCGACTGCTTCGCCTCGTACATGGCGGCGTCGGCTCGTCGCATCAGCGCCGCCGGAGACTCCCCGTCACTCGGATACAGCGCGATGCCGGTCGCTGCACCCGCTTGGATCGTCATGTCGTCGACGGTGATCGGCGGTTGCAGGCAGCTCGCGATGGTCTCGGCGATCGAAGCGGCAGCGCGGGCCGATGCCGGCGACAGAACCACCGCGAACTCGTCACCGCCGAGTCGGGCCACGGTCGACCGCTCCGGCATGTAGGCGGCGAGGCGACCAGCGATGGCTTGGAGGAGCTGATCCCCGACCGCGTGCCCGAGGGTGTCGTTGACCTCTTTGAACCCGTTCAGGTCCAAGATCAGAACCGCAAGCTCGTCGCCGGTTCGTCTGGCGTCTTCCAGACGACGTCGCAGCTGTTCGTTGAACAGGCTTCGGTTCGGCAGTCCGGTCAACGAGTCGTACTGGGCCTGCTTGCGGATCGTCGCCTCCGCCTCCTGCTGTCGGGTGACGTCGTTGATCACGCCGCGCACACGTTTGCGGTTTCCTTCGGAGTCGTAGTCCACCGCGATCACGTTGCGGACAGAGATCATGTCGCCTTGGCGGTCGATCATCCGGTACTCGACCGAGAACCGCTCCTCGCCGTTCTCGATCCCCCCACGCCGCAAGGCCAACTCGGTTTCACGATCATCGGGATGGATCAGCTCGGTGTACCGCTCGGCGAAGTCCTCCGGGTCGATGCCGAACATGAACCGCACCTGCGGACCGACGAGGCAGATGTCGAGCGTCTCCGGATCGGCCTCCCAGACGATGGTGTCGAGTCCACCCATGAGATCGAGGTACCGACGTTGCGTCCCCTGCTCGAGGGTGCGGATGCGATGGAGCACTGCGGCGATCACCGGCACGAAGATGCCGAAGGCGGCGACGGTGGCGACCGACACGGGGTCGGCGTTCCCCGATGCGAACGAGATGAAGGGCACGCCGAACGTCAGACAGGTCGCCGCGAAGAACGCATGCATCGATCCGTACGCAACGACCGCGATCGAGAGCTGGGCGAAGCCGAGCACCAAGATCATCGGAAGAGCCCGAGGAGCGACGGCAAGCATTGCCAGGTTGGCGATGCAATCGAGCCACGGCAGGGTTGCCGGGAGCCCGTCTTTCACCTTGAGGTAGGCGACTTGAAACACGCCGCCGGCGAGCCACAGGCCCCCGAGACATGCAAGAAGCGGGACCCGGTTCGGGATGTCACCGAGAACAGCGACCATGGTGATGAGCAACGCAAGGGCGACCTGACGAGCCACCATGACCTGGCCGTGGAACACCCGGCGCTCGCGTTGGGAGAAATGGTCCAGTCCGTGGCCCAGCGCGTCCGAGTCCGGCTGCACTTCACCGGCGGCGTCTCGGAGGTCCATGATCGGCTGCCCGTTCATCGTGGGTCCGAGGGACTGGGCGTCCGCCCCTTTTCGTCCGGAACCCGAGGACCCACGCCGACGTCGATCGGACTTCTTCGACGGGACAGCCGTGTCCGGCCGATCCGTCGTCCGACGTGAGCGAGGCCGCTCCGATCGCCGATCGGGGACGACCAACTCGGCTGGCCGTTCCATGACAACGGTGCCGCGCTGGGGTTGTCGATCGGATTCAGCCATGACAGCCCGCAACAGCGCTGGTCAGCGACATGCATGGCCTCCCGGAGAGCGTGACTCCCGGGATGTCCCGCGCCCGATCTTCCCTGGTCCGGCTCGCGTCGAAGATCGCTGGTGTGCTGCTGGCCGGAGACATCACGGGACTCATCGGCACGGTCCGAACGACCCTTGAGGCGCCGGGTACCGATCCCAAGACGAGGCCGTAGACTCGTTTTTCGTGTTCCGAGGCGCCCGTTGGGTGATTGCCGCCGCCGTGTTGGGCGGATGCGTCGGCGGAAGCAGCACGAGCGGGCAGCCACCGGTGACCACGTCGGCACCCGCTTCGCCGAACGGGGCACCAACCGATGCCAGAACACTGGTCGAACCCGGCGCCGGACTCGTCACGACGACCATCGTCCGGACGACCTACCAGTTGGGTCTCGACACGCCGGAGGCGGCTGCGAAGAACCTCTGGGACTCCTGGAGAGACGACGACCGCTCCCGAGCCCTGATCGCCGCCGACGAGCAAGCCGTGAACACGTTGTTCGCCGACAGTTGGGGCCCCGAGGTCGACGAGCAGGGCTGCGTCGCCGTCGTGACCGATGTGCGCTACCGCTGTGCGTTCGTGCAGGGAAATTCCGCCCGGATCATCGAGGTGGACCTTCTCGCCGGACGGTATCGGGTGACCGCGGTGCAGCGGATAGGTGAGCTGGCGACGTCAGCTGGACCCCAGGTCGGCAACCGCGCCGGGCCGGCGGGCGGCCCGACAACCGTTCCGATCACCCGTGCTCCGCGACCGAAGCCACGCGCCACCGTTGATTCGTCGGCCGAAACCGTGGTCGCCGTTGACTCCGCCCCGGACCCAGCGCCACCGTCGAGCAAGCGACCCAGGACGCGTGCCACCGTCGTCGCGGATCCGGTGCCAGGAAGCCCTGCGGTGCCGGCGACACCGGCGCCTGTTCCGGTACAGGCCCGGGCGGCGGAGTCTTCCGTCGGCTGAACTTCGCCGGGTCGGTCGTACCTGGCGCTGTCTGCCGCGCCAGACCGATCAGTCTCGCCAGATCGATGCGGCGTCCACCTTGGGACGTACCGTCGATCGGGTCGCCGGTTCGAAGGTTCCATCAGCACCCAGCGTCCAGTGCGTCGGTGCCTGATCGTCGATCGCCGGATTGGAGGCAGGTTCGTCCCAGGCGTTTCTCTTGGTCACAGCTCCGAGCTGTTCGTCCGTCGGCACCGGAACGCCCAAGCGGGTGGCCATGTCGATGGTCATCGCACGGGCCTCGCGAATGCCCACGGCGGTGTGCTCACGAACGACCCGGAGAGCATCGCCGTACTGCCCGGCCCGGATGAGCTCCTGAGCATGCAGGACATAGAGCGGAACATCGTCGTCGGTGTAGACCAGGCCGAGCCGGTCGAAGAGGAAGTCCAGCTTTCGACGCAGGCGTTCGTTCGCCTGCCGGAGTTCGGCCAGTTCAGCGGTTGGGTCTTCGAGCACAGGTCACGCCTCCTCGAGCGAGAGCACATTCCTTTCATCGGCATGACGATGGCGCTCCTACAGTGTTTTCTCGCATGGGCACCTCCGACCGATCCTGGAGCGAACGGGTAGCCGACGACCTGGTCCCGCGACTGGCGACCGTCCCCGGGGTCGTCGGGTTGGTCCTCGGCGGGTCACGGGCCCGGGGATCAGCCCTTCCCGACTCCGATCTCGACCTCGGACTGCTCTACCGCGACGTGGCAGTCATCGACCTTGCCGCGCTGCAGACCGTGATCGAAGAGGTCAACGACACGCTCGATGTCGTCCCCACCCCTATCGGCGGTTGGGGGCCGTGGGTGAACGGCGGCGCGTGGCTCTGCATCGAGGGGCATCCCGTCGACCTCCTGTATCGGAGCGTCGATCGGTACGAGGCGACCATTGAGAACGCCGAGCGGGGCTTCGCCGAGCACGATTACCTGCAACAGCCGCCGTACGGGTTCCAGTCGACCATCTACCTCGGTGAGATCGACACGTGCTCGCCACTGCACGATCCGTTCGGCGAGGTCGAGGCCCTGAAATCCCGGGTGCGGCCCTATCCGCCGGCACTGCGGGCCAACCTTGTCGCCGGATACCACTGGGGCGCCACGTTCACGATGCAGAACGCCGTTAAGCCGGCCGGGCGTGGCGATGTGTATGCAGGCGTCGGATGCCTGACCCGGGCCGCAGCGTTTCTCGTGCAGACCCTGCTTGCCCACGCCGAGATCTACCCCGTCTCGGACAAGGGCGCCCTCCACCAGCTGACTCTGGTCGACACTACGTACGCTGATCTTTCGTCACGAATATCTGCGTGCTTACTGGTTGGCGAGGCGACGCGACTTCCGGAGGCGGTGACGTCCATGACCGGGATCTGCTCCGAGATCGGAAGGCTCGTCGGCCGGGGCTGAGTCAGGTTCGGTCGTTCCCGGTCATCGGAAATCGCGCGAGGGTCCGGGACTGACCTCGAGGGTGAGCAGTTCGATCCGATCGGCGATCAGGTTGAGCACCACACCGGGAGGACCGGTGGCCTCCATCGTCGGATCGTTGATGTCGTCACCGGAGACCCGGGCCAGACGAGTCTCAACCGGGAGAACCTGATGTGGTGCGACTGCCGGCGGTGCGAGCAGCGGAGCGGAGCGGAGTAGCGCCGCGCTGTTGGACGGCGTCTCCGTCCGCTCCAGGATGCCGCGGACGATCAATGCCGGCGCACCCCGGGCGACCCGCTTGGAGCGGTCCCAGAGGCCTTTCGAGCACACGATGTTGATGAGGCCCGATTCGTCTTCGAGGTTCAAGAACGTGGTGCCACCGGCCGTCTGCGGACGCTGTCGATGGGTGACGATGCCCGCCACGCGGATGCGGGTGCCGTGGGGAACGTCCCGCAACCGGTCCGAGGCAAGGATGCCCTGCGCGGCCAGGCGGTCGCGGACCAACAGCATCGGATGCGTACCCGGGGTGACCCCGGTGGCCCACAGGTCCGAGGCCATGGTCTCGCCTACCGACATGCCGGGCAGGGCCGGGGCGTCGAGGCCGGTGACGATGCCGTCGAGACGATCGGCACCGGCAGTCGCCAACGCCCCGGCCGCCCACAATGCCCGGCGACGGTCCAGCCCGAAACTCTCGAAGGCGCCGGCTGTGGCCAGAGCTTCGAGGGCCGGCTTCGGCACGGGGGCACCGAGGCGGAGGCTGACCCGCTGGACGAAATCGGTCAGCCCGGCAAACCCCGCCCCCGAGGTGGCGGATCGGGCCGCGACGATGTGTTCCGCCAGCGCCGTTCCCACATGGCGCACTTCCGCCAGGCCGAGCCGCACTGCCGGCTGCGCCGTCGGATACCCCCGTTCGTCCGTTGCCGTCGCGGGGAGAGAGCCCGTTGGGAGAGAGGTTGCCCCCATATCTGGGGGCAGAACACCTCCGAATGACGCTGGGAGGTGATTTGCCCTCTCCGGCCACTCGCAGGTGGCACGTACTTCGCTGAGCTGGATGCTCGGGGCGAGCGTGACGACACCATGGCGTCTGGCATCGGCGGTGAGTGACTGTGGCGAATAGAACCCCATCGGCTGGGCCTGCAACAACGCCGCGCAGAATGCCGCCGGATAGTGATGCTTCATCCAGCAACTCGCATAGACGAGGTAGGCGAAGCTCACCGAATGGCTCTCCGGGAACCCGTAATTCGCGAACGCCGCCAGCTTGTCGTAGATGATGTTGCACGTGGGTTCGTCGATACCGTTCGTGCGCATACCTTCGTAGAGCCTGGCCTTCAGCCGCTCCATCCGCTCGGTCGAACGCTTCGACCCCATCGCCTGACGCAACTGATCCGCCTCCGACGGTGAGAACCCGGCCACGTCGATCGACATCTGCATGAGTTGCTCCTGGAACAGCGGGATGCCGAGGGTCTTCTTCAGCGACTTCTCCAACAGCGGATGTAGGTAGGTGACCGGCTCCAGTCCGTTGCGACGACGGATGTAGGGATGCACCGACCCGCCCTGGATCGGACCGGGACGGATGAGTGCCACTTCGACGACGAGGTCGTAGAACGTGCGCGGCTGCAGACGGGGCAGCGTGGCCATCTGAGCCCGGCTCTCGATCTGGAAGACGCCGACGGTGTCGGCGCGACAGATCATCTCGTAGACGTCATCCTCCTGGCGGATCTGTGAGAGATCCACCTCAACCCCGTGGAACTCGCGGATCAGGTCGACGCCGTAGTGCAAAGCGCTGAGCATCCCCAGGCCGAGCAGATCGAACTTCACGAGACCTGCAGCGGCGCAGTCGTCTTTGTCCCACTGCAACACGGTGCGCAAGGGCGTGCTGGTCTCGGTACTGGACCCCCCGGCCCGATTACGGCGTGACAGAGGGCCCGTGCCTCCTGGTCCCCACTGCGGGGTCCTGTCACCGAGTCGTGGGTCGTCACCGAGTCGTGGGTCGTCACCGAGTTCGTGTTGTTCTGAAAGGAGCAGCGCTTCGGTCGCGATCGAGAGGCGGCCCCATTCGACGGGGACGACCTCGACGACCGGCCGGTCGCAGATGACCATCCCACCGGAATGAATACCGAGATGACGGGGAAAGTCCTCGACCTCGGCGGCCAGCGTCAGGACCGGCGCAGGGATGTCGGTGGCCGGGTCGTCGGCCGTGGCCCGCACACGCCCCCACCCGTCGACCTGTTTGCCCCAAGCATCGAGCTGACCGGGGGCGTGCCCGAGGGCCTTGCCCATGTCGCGCACGGCGGAACGGGCGCGATAGGTGATCACGTTGGCAACCTGCGCTGCGTTCTCCCGTCCATATCGTGCGTACACATACTGGATGACCTCTTCACGACGATCGCTCTCGATGTCGATGTCGATGTCGGGTGGCCCATCACGTTCCGGTGAGAGAAAGCGTTCGAAGAGCAGGCCGAGGCTCACTGCGTCGGCATTGGTGACACCGAGCGCGTAACAGACCGCCGAATTCGCCGCGCTCCCGCGCCCTTGGCAGAAGATGTTCGATCGCCGGCAGAACTCGACGAGATCCCACACCACGAGGAAATAGCCGGCGAAGCCGAGGTACTCGATGAGGGCCAACTCGTGATCGATCTGACGATATGCACCGGGTACCCGCTCGGAGTCCTCACCGGCGATCGTGCCGATAGCGCCCTTGCGCCGGCCATAGCGACGCTCCGCCCCCTCTTCGGCCAGACGCCGGAGGAAGGCCATCTCCGACAGACCGCCCGGACAGGGATAAGGAGGCAGGTTCGGCGCCACCAGCTTGAGGTCGAAGGCGCAGTCACGGGCGATCTCCGCCGCCCGCGCCACGGCTCCGGGATAGCGGGCGAGCCGACGGGCCATCTCGGCCCCACTGCGGAGATGGCTGGCCGCCGCGGCAGGAAGCCACGGATCGATCTCGTCGAGCGAACGGCGGGCCCGTACTGCTGCCAGCGCAGTGGCCAGAGGACGGCGCGCCGGCGACGCGTAGTGCACGTTGCCGGTGGCGATCAGGTCGACCCCGGCGCGTGTGGCGAGCGTGGCGAGTCCGTCGTTGCGCGCCGAGTCGAGCGGGTCACCGTGGTCCCAGAGCTCGACGATCACGTTCGAACGGCCGAACACGTCGATGAGACGGTCCAGCTCCCGAGCTGCGGCATGCGGCCCCATGTCGACGAGAGCACGGGGGACGGCACCCTTGCGACAACCGGTGAGCACGCGCCAATGCCCCGAATCGGTGTTCTGCAGATCATTACGCGCACTGGTTATCTGTGCACGTAGTTGTTGACGCGCCCACGCCGCGGGGTGACGGCCGGCAGCCGATCGGATCGCCGCATCGTCGGCCACCGACTGGTGGAGTGGTGTGACCTGCAGCGACGAGAGGACGGTGTCGCCGCTCACCAGCGACTCCGGGGCCGGGCCTCTGGTGAGCGCCTCGTGGAATGGCACGGTCGACCCTTCGCCCATGGCGGCAAGTTGTTCGATCAGGAGCCTCGGTGCACCTTTCTCCCCGGCGGCGAGGTGGGCCGCGGCAATGGCCCGGGACAGGCGCCCGTAGCCAACCGGGTCGGCGGCCAGCACGACGAGATGGTCACCGTGCGGGTCGGCCTCCCCCACCCGCGCCGATGCCGATGATGCCAGGTGCAGCGTGAGCTCGGCCCCGAACACCGTGGGCAGACCGTGGGCCCGGGCCGCCTCCGCGACGCGAACGACCCCGTAGAGCCCGTCATGATCGGTCAGGGCCAGGCCGGTGAGGCCGAGACGGACGGCTTCCTCCACCAGTTCCTCGGGGTGCGACGCGCCATCGAGAAAGGAGAAGTTGGAGTGGCAGTGCAGCTCGGCATAGGGCGTGGTGTCGAGATCGTCGGTTTCGTTCCTGCCGGCAAGGAGCCTTGATGGCGCGACGTAGGCCTGGCGCTTCCGAGACCACGCGGGCGAGTCTCCGGCGTTCGCACCGGGAGGGCGGGGGTCGACCCGGCCGGGTACACCGAGAGCAGAAAGGTCGGGCTGGACAGCCCGGAGCGGCACCGCGATAGGGTCGCGAACAGACGTTCGGGCGTCCGGTGCCGGGCGTTCGGGTTGGTCTGGGTCCCCGGGGGCCTGACCCGACGCCTCGTCAGCACGTCGGTTCAGGTCCCCGGGGCTCGGTCGGCGTCCGTCAGACAGCCGGGCGTTGAGCTCCGACCACGTCTTCGGCCCGTTCGACCATCCCATTCCTCCAGGATAGCAAACATGTGTTCGATGATCCAGTGGAGGCCGACTGCTCTCGTCCGTCAGACGTCCCGCTGCCTCCGCCGAATCGATTGGGCGCACAGGATCGAGAACATCGCCATCACCGCTGCGACCGCGAACGCCAGGTGATAGGCGCCATCACTCCGACGACCGTCTCCGCCGACGACCGTGACCATCACCTGGGTGCCGATGACCCCGCCCATCTGGGTGAGCAACTGCTGCGCCGCGCCGATCACCCCGAGCGCTGACTCCGGAACGGCGTTGGCCACGCTGGAAGTGAGCGATGGCGATGCGATCCCCATGCCGAGGCCCGCGAACGCAGTCGCCGTGACCAGTCCAAGAAGCGACGAGCCAGGGCGCATGGCTGCGAAACCGACCATCGACACGAGAAGACAGCTCATGCCGAGCGTCGAGGCGAAGCGCTCACCCCGGCGAATGGCGAGCAGCCCGGCGAACGGCGCAACAACGGCAAAACAGATCGGACGGGCGATCGTGAACCGACTCGCCTCGCTGAGCGAGAGCGCGAAGCGGGTCTTGTCGACGAGAAGGTCGTTCACCAGGAACAACCCGGCGCCGAGGTAAGCGAACTGCGAGAAGGCCTGCGCACCGATACCCGACACAACGTTACGTACACGTAGCAACGGGAGCGGGAACAACGGCTCGGCCACGGTGCGCTCGACCTGCACGAAACCGGCAAGCGCCATCGGAGCAAGGAGAAATCCGGCGACGACCCGGGCATCCGCCCATCCCCACGCCGGTCCGCGATTCACCGCGAGCAGGACGAGGAACGTCGCGGCACCCAGCAGTGAGGCTCCGGCCCAGTCGAACCTGCGAACGGTCCGCAGGGGCGTCTCAGGCAGGACGACGAACGCCACGACGACGGCCAGGGCAAACAGCGGGATCTGGGCAAAGAACATGGCCCGCCAGCCGAAGTGGTCGACGATCGGCCCGCCCACGAGCACACCCAGCACCGGCGAGCCTGCGTTCACCAGCGACCAGTACCCCATGGCCTTGACCCGATCGTCGCGATCGAAGACGCGGAAGATCATCGCCAGCGACGACGGCCCGATGGAAGCTCCCGCTATCGCCGAGAGCGCTCGAAAGATAATAAGTGAACCTACGTTTGGAGAGAGTGCCACCATCAGCGCGGTGACCGCGCCACCGGTCAAACCGACGAGCAGCATCCGCTTGTGACCACGAAGGTCGCCGAACCGGCCGAAGGACGGGGCCACCATCGCTGCCGCCAGCGACGGAGCGGTGAAGGCCCACAGCACGAGCGACGGTGGGGCACCGAGGTCCTCACCGATCGTGACCCGCGCCACCGAGAGCAGCGTGAAAACGATCCCGGCGGCGAAGTTGCCGAGCAGCACCGCAGTGAGGACGACCCATTTCGACCGTCCCACGTTCGGAAGCCGACGCGAGAGCCATGCCCGGAGCACCGCGTCCCAGGGCAGTGACGTCCCTTCGGCCTGCACCTCGAATTCCGCGCTGATGCGCTCGGTTGTCAGGTCATCCAACGCGGCCGCGTCTGGCGTTCGGTCAGACGGCGGGCTGGGCGGCCGGCCGGGGCCCGGGACTCCACCGGAGCGCCGGCTCGGTGAGGAGAACAGCGGGCCGAGAAGGCGTCTTCGCTCGTCCGACGACGCCTCGTCGTCAGGTGTGGGCCGCCCCGGATCCGTCATGTGCCGACCATTCCACGCGGTGTCCGAGCCGAGCGCAACTTGGGCCGGCAGAGTTCGGCGCGCTCCATCCGCTCGGGTCGGCCCCGCCAGGCCCGTCGATGCGGCAGAACACCTCCCAACGGCGCTCGGAGGTGTTTTGCCCCCATACATGGGGGCAACCTCTCTCCCAATGTCTACGGGTCACTTGTGTTGCGAGCAGTCGAGCGAAGCGAGCAGCGCAGCACCAATGGATATGGGGGCAACCTCTCTCCCAATGCGGTCAGTCCCAGGAGGATTCGAGCCACCAGGTGGAGGATTCGAGGGTGACGAGGAGGGCGCGGCCGGACTCGGTGATCAACTGGAGACGGGCTTGACGGCGGGCGGACTGCACGTCCCACCAACGCTCTTCGAGCGGCCACGGGCCGGCCCAGCCGGTGACCTGCGACGGCGGCTCCCCCGGGAGGCGGACCGTAACGGGCGGCGCGTCGAGCATCGCCCGACGGCTCACCCGCACCGGTGTCCCCGCCGCAGTGAGCACGTCGACGGGCACCGGCAGCGGCGGCACCACGGTCGGATGGGGCGGGGGCAGCGATCCCGGCCACGGACGATCGGCGTGCACCGCCCCGGGTACGTCGCGCGCATCGCCCCACGGCACCAGCGCGACCATCGCCGCGGGTGGGCGGCCGCCGACCCGCACCGGCGCGCAGACCGCCTCCGGGCCGAGCAGGCCCTGGATGCGGGCAAAGGCCCGGGCCGCCCGTTCGTCGGCGGCGCTCGCGCCGCCCCACAGCGCCAGCTGACGGCCGGTGTCGGCCGTGACCTCCTCCGGAACCAGCCGCAGGTGGGTGATCCCGCCGACCAGACGGTCCGCCAACCCCAGTGCCGCCGCCCCCCGGAGCCACCCGTCGAGCTGCCAGCGGACCCGCTCCCCCAATGCCTGGGGGGTGAGGCCACCCGACACTCCGGCACGGTCGTGGCGCCACCGGCGGGTGACGACGCGTCCGTCGGGAGAGCCGTCGTCGACGCGTGCCTCGATGGCGATGCACGTGCAGGCGACGCCGTGCGAGGCGAGACGCTCACACAGCTCGTCGGCGAGACCGCGGGCCACGAACGCCGCCGTGTCGACGCGCTCCAGCGGAGGGTCGCATTCGATGCTCACCGTGAGCTCCGGCGGCGGCACCCGGGGACGCACGGCACGTGGATCGAATCCTGCGGCCAGAGTCCACGCGTGTTCGCCGATCGGGCCGAACCGGGCCAGCACGTCGTCAGGTGGGAGGGCGGCAAGATCGGCGAGCGTGTGGATGCCCAGGCGGTGCAGGAGCGACACCATGTCGATCAACGCCAGCCCGTTCGCCTCGCTCGGATGGCCGACCCGGCCGGGACCCTGCTTGCCTGGCGCGGCGCTCTTCCGCTGCGCTGCAGGGCCCTTGGCCGACCCGGGCTTCGTCGATGCACCTGGATTCCGACCGCTACCTGACGGTCCGCGCGGCGAACCACGAGACCCGCGCGCCGATCTGGTGACGGCGCGTCCGCCCTCCACCGCCACGAGTGCGTCGACGGGATAGCCCCGCAGGAATGACGCGGTGTCACCCGCCTCCACGACCCGAGCGGCTCCGAGCGCCGCAGTACGGGCCGCCAGCGCTGCCGCGAAGGGTCCGTCAGCGATCCCCAGCCGGACGTCGAGCACATCGGTCGGGTCGAGCGCGGTGATCGCCTCAGCGATCGTGGCGGCGAGGATCGCGTCGCCCCCGAAGTAGCGCGACGGACCCCGGGTGGCGAACTGGAGATGGCCGGGCCGGACGATCTCGACGCGCGGAGTGAACGCGTCGACCATTGCCGCCACCGGTTCGAAGAGCCGGGCATCGCGGGCTGGGTCGTCATCGACGATCTCGATGTCGGGACAGCGGCTCTGGGCCTCGCGACGCCGCATGGCCCGCCGCACCCCGTCGGCCCGGGCCCGCGACGAAGCGGCCACCACCCGGTTGGCGCGGAACACCGCCACCGGCATGTCGCCCGGCGCCTCGCCACTGCGGATGGCCGCTACCACCGGCCAGTCGGGGCACCACACCACCAGGGTGCGCTCCGGGCGTTCACTTCTCTCGCTCACCCGTCGCCACCCGATAGGTCAGATCCTGCGAGGGTGATGAGCCCCCGACGTCGTCGGGCCGCGGCGCCGCGACCACCCGTTTCCACCTCGACACACCAACCGCTGAGATGACCGTGGCCCTGTCCGATCCCCTCGAAGTGTCGGTTGACCACGGTGAGGCGCAGGTCGACCGCTTCGGGCCAGCGGCCGTGCACGAGCAGCACCGACTCGCGCTCCCGGGCACGAGCGGTGAGACGCCGGGCGTCAGTGGCCCGCCCCACCACACCCGGGCCAAGCACCACCAGGTCGAGGGCGTCGACGAGTGCGGCCACCACTGTGGCCGCGAGATCGACCGGCGGGGCCGCCACCACGGCGAGCCGTTCGAAGGTGATGCCGTGATCACGAGCAGCCGCGAGACCGAGGGTGGGGAGCCCGACCAGAGCAGCCCACGAACCGACCCGCAGGGCCTCGGCCATGGCGACGAACAGCAATGACGGTGCGGCGATCTCCACCACACTTCCCCGTCGCAGCCCGCCACCGGGAAACAACGACGCCAGGTCGTCTCGCACCGGAAGAAGACGTTCACCGGAGAGGTTGACCGGCCGGGTGCGCTCCCGGAGGACCTCGAGCACCGCGGAAGCGGACGACGAGGGTTGAGCAAGAGCGGCGGCACCCACCCCGACAGACTAGGGAACAGACGTTCGCTCTGTCCAGTCAGACGTTCGCCAGGCCAGGGGCTCCGACGACGACTACAGCGACGGAACGACACCCGGCTTGTAGTGGATGAACAGATCGGAGATCAGCTCGGCCATGCCGTCGGTCGTGCCGCCGGCCGCGAGTTCGACGAGCACCTGATTGCCGTGGACGGTCACCGCCGAGACCCCGCCGCGTGCGAAGAGCAGTCGGGCGAGCAGGTCCGGAGGGCGGGGCCCTTCGGCCGATTCGAGCGACGTGTAACGCTCATGACCCATGCCGGTGAGGGCACGGTTCGTCTCGAAGCGGACGATGTCGCGGCGTGCGCTCGACTTCTCGGTGACGGTGATCAGCTGGCCCATGAGGCGGCAAGTCTACGTAGGACTCGGTTGCGGTGGGAGCGTTGCTGGTGTTGCGAGCAGCGAAGCGCAGCGGAGCGGCGCAGCGCCAGGGGACGGAGTCTACGCTCGACGGCGGTGAGTGATCACGTGAGCGACCCGGACCCGACACGGCCGAAGATGGAAGGCGGGGAGAGCTCCGACGAGCCGATCCTCACCGTTGCCCTGACGGAGAGCGGCACCCTCACCGTGACCGACGCCTCCCGCGACATCCACGGCTGGCGGGTCAGCCGCCTCACCGAGAACGTCCCCGTCGCCACGATCATCACGACGATCGGACTCGTGCTGGCTACCGCCGCCATGATCACGGTGCTGTCGCGCACGTCGCGGATCATCACCTGGATCCTCGTCGCGGCGTTCTTCGCCGTGGTGCTCACCCCGCCGGTGAACTTCCTCAGGCGTCAGTTCCGCATGCGCCCGGCCCTGGCGGTGTCGGTGGTGTTCCTTCTCGGACTCGCAGCGATCAGCGGGCTCGCGTACCTCTTCATTCGCCCGCTGGCCGAGCAGGGAACCCAGTTCGCCAACAACCTGCCGCAATACGTCCGTGACGCAGAGGACGGCAAGGGTCCTGCCGGCAAGCTGGTGAAGCGGTACAAGCTCGACGACTGGCTCGACAAGAACAGCGACGAGATCCAGGCCCGGGCGCAGAAGATCTTCGAACCCAACAAGGTCCTCGGTGTCGCCGCCGGAACGGTCGGAGCCGTCTTCTCCACCGTGGCCGCCGTCCTCACCATCGCGGTGCTCACGTTTCTCATGCTCCTCCAGGGCCATCACCTGCTGATGACGATGACCCGGGTCCTCCACCCCGACGCGCAACTTCGATTACAACGCGTCGGCCGCCTCTGCGCTCGGGCCATCAATGGCTACGTGAACGGGAACCTCGCCATCAGCGCGATCGCCGGCCTGGCAACGTGGATCTTCCTCCTCAGCGTGCAGGTGCCGTTCGCCGGCGTTCTCGCGCTCTGGGTCGCCTTCGCCGACCTGATCCCGCTCGTCGGCGCGACCTTGGGAGCCATTCCGACGATCGCCGTGGCATTCCTGCACTCGACCACGGCGGGTATCGCGACGACCGTCTTCTACGTGATCTACCAGCAGATCGAGAACCAGGTGCTCCAGCCGACCATCATGGCGCGCACCGTCGCCATGGAACCGCTCGTCATCTTGATAAGTGTGCTTATTGGCGTGGAGCTGTTCGGACTTCTCGGCGCGCTGTTGGCCATCCCCCTCGCCGGCATCATCAAAGTCATCGGGGCGGACATCCTCGCCCATCGACGGCCGGACCTGCTCCCCATCGAACGTCGGGCCAAACGGCGAAGACCACGCCGACGCAAAGCCTGAGACGGCACGAACGCCGACAGATTGAACTCAGACGGTTTCGTCAGGACGCGGCTCGGCGAGCTTCGGGGCGTTGCGCCCGCGGTTCTGGGTGACGACCCGCCAGGTGCCGAGCGCAAACGCCACCGACACCAGGGCCAGCGCCACATGAACGGCGATGAACCCCCATCCACGGTCGCCGTCGAAGACGTTCTTGATGCGGGTCCCCCACACGAACACCGTCCAGACAGCGAAGGTGCGTAGGAAGTTGGCCTGACCCTTCGTCATGTCAGGACGGACGCCACGTGCGACGGCCCGTTGCGCCGTACATGCGGAGGTAGGTGGCCCGGGTGGGGTGGACGGCCAGGAAACCCGAGCCGGGCGAGTCGTCGGGACCGCCTGGTGCGAACGCGTTGAGGTCGTAATCGAACACACCGGTCCACAGGCGGCGCTTCGTCTCGAGGTCGTCGTGATAGCTCGCCGCGCCCCAGACGAGCAGGCCGTCGCCGCTCGCGTCGACCTGCCAGTGATAGGCAACCTTCGGGTTCGACCGGATGTTGCGGGCCTTCACCGAATCGCCGCCGCACATGGTCCAGAGCACCTCGCCCTCCCAGCACGGGTGTACGGGCACCACATCGGGCTCGCCGTCGGCACCGACGGTGGCGAGATGCGCCCACGGACTGAGTGCCGTGCCGTAGGCCTTGACTTCGTCGAGGGTCATGGTCGGGTTCAGGGGTTCCATGCACGTAGTCTGCCGCGAGAGGCCAACCCTCTGACGCAGGCGTGCGCAGAGCCGTCGTTTCGTCGTTTCGATGGCCGACACCGTAAGTTATTTCCGCCCATCGTTGGGCCGTCGCACCCCACCGGAGGACCAGCAATGTCCAACAGCCTTCCCACCGAAGAAGATTTCCGCACGGAGGCGCGCAAGTTCCTCGGCGCCCACTGCAAGCCGCGGGAGAACGAATCCACCCGGAAGTGGGGCGAAGGCAGCGACAAGGTCTCGGTGTTCGAGGAGAAGTCAGCCGAGGCCGAACGTCGCGATGTGGCGAATGCCAAGGCATGGCGGGCGTCGATGTTCGACGCCGGCTTCGGGTGGATCACCGGACCGACGCAACTCGGCGGCCGCGGTCTTCCCGGCACCTATCAGAAGATGTACGACGACGAGGCGTCGCGGTTCTCGACTCCGAATCTCGGTATGTTCCAGATCGGTCTCGGCATGGTCGCGCCGACCATCCTCGCCCACGCATCGGAGTCGGCGAAAGAGGCCTACCTCGCCAGGATGTGGCGCGGTGACATCGTCGGATGCCAGCTGTTCTCGGAGCCCGGGGCCGGGTCGGACCTGGCGAGCCTGCAGACGAAAGCCGAGCGTGACGGCGACGAGTGGGTCATCTCCGGTCAGAAGGTGTGGACCACCGGCGCCCAGTTCTCCGACCTCGGGGAGGTCATCTGTCGCACCGATCCGAACCTTCCCAAGCACAAGGGACTCACCGGGTTCATCGTCGACATGCATGCTCCCGGCGTGGAAGTTCGGCCCCTGCGCCAGATGACCGGAGGGGCCTCGTTCAACGAGGTGTTCTTCACCGACGTGCGCGTGCCCGACGACCACCGCCTCGGCGACGTCAACCAGGGATGGACCGTTGCCCTCACCACACTCATGAACGAGCGGGCGTCCATCGGAGGCGGCGGTGGCAGCGGACGCTCCGGCAACATGGGCCTCGACTTCCTCGCGGCCATGACGGCGGCGATGGGCAAGCTCGACGACCCGATCGTCCGCCAGAAGCTCATTGACATCCACATCAACAGCGAGGTGAGCCGCTTCACCGGGATGCGGGCGATGTCGAAGATCAAAGCCGGGCAGCTTCCCGGGCCGGAGATGTCGATCGGCAAGCTCGCACTGACGATGAACATGATGCGCGTCTCGGAGTTCGTCTCGACGGTGCTGGGCGCAAAGGTCACCGCAGATTCCGGCGAATGGGGCACCTACGCGTGGGCCGACTTCATCCTCGGCGCGCCGGGCATGCGGATCGCCGGTGGTTCAGACGAAGTGATGCGCAACATCGTCGGCGAACGGGTGCTCGGCCTGCCGAAGGACACCGGCATCGATTCGAACTCAGCATTCAAGGACCTGAAGGTCGGCACGCAGAAATGACCACCCCGATCAGGTTGACCGTCATGGCACCTGTGTCGGCCGGGAACGGTGTGCGCGGCACCGCATGTTGATCGTCGCGGCAGCGCTCGTCATCGGCGGCATCGTTCAGCTCGTCGTCACTTCGCGCGCCGCGAGTGGACGGCTCGGCCGCAACAAGTTCGCGGGCATCCGCACCCGAGCGACCATGCTCACCGACGACAACTGGCTCGAAGCCCACAAAGCCGCGAGACAGTTCGGCATGCGGTCCGGTCGGGCATTCCTCGCCAGCGGACTCGTGGTCCCGGTCGCCCGGGTCGGACAACTCCTTGCGCTCGCTGGTGTCGGATTCGGCATCGTGTGCCTGTACCTGAGCACCCGGGCGGCCGTGCGGGCCGTCACACCGGTAGAAAAACGCGGGCCCCGATCAGGCGACGAGTAGAGCTTCAGCTCGGCGTCGTCGGGGCGTCGGTCTGTTCGACGATGACTTCTTTGACGTCCTGCTTGGTGTCGACCGGGACCGGCGCAATGGTCGAGGGCAACGGGACGCCACATTTCGTGACGAGATCAACAGTGAGCGGTTTGGCACGCTGCCCGTTCGCATCGGACCCTTCGATCGTCGCCTTGACCGTGGCACTTGTGCCATCGGCAGCGATGTCGATGGTGCCGGTGTCGGTGCCCGACTCCCCGGACCACGAACCGTCTCCGTTCACCACGACGGTGGCCCTCTTACCGAACACGAAGTAGCCGATGCTGTTCTTGCCGATCTTGGTGGCGTAGTACGCGTCCGGTGCGTTCTCACCCTCGTTGCGGGTGTTCACCACGGTGAGGACATCGACCGCCTTCTCTTCGAAGGCACCGCTGAGCGATCCGTTCGTCAGGCAGCCGATGACACCGGCTCCCGGTCCCGGGGGTAAAGGGCCGGCGATCGTCGTCACGGCCTGCGGATCGGGGATGGCAACGGTCGACTCCGACCCCGATGACGAGGACGACGAGGTCGAATCAGACGAGTCGGATGATCCTGTACAGCCGGCGACCAGCAGCGCGATCAAGACGCTCAGACCGGCCGAACGCCATGGCTGTAGTCGTGTGTGGCGGCCGGGAAAAGACATCAGGAGCAGGTTAGTTGCCGATCCGCTCGTCCTCGCACGCCGAGATCTCGACCGATTCACGTCACCTGCGTCGCGTCCGGGCGAGGAACGATTGTGTGCGTTCCTGCGTCGGGCGTTCGAGGACATCGGCCGGAGCGCCTTCTTCCACGATGACGCCCCCGTCCATGAAGACAACGCGGTCCGCGACCTCCCGGGCGAAGCCCATTTCGTGAGTGACGACCATCATGGTCATCCCTTCCTGGGCAAGGTCGCGCATCACCTGAAGCACCTCGCCGACCAATTCGGGATCGAGCGCGGAGGTCGCCTCATCGAACAGCATGACCTTGGGTTCCATGGCCAGCGCCCGGGCGATCGCCACCCGCTGCTGCTGGCCGCCTGAGAGTTCATTGGGCATGGCGTCGGCCTTGTTCGACAACCCGACGCGGGCGAGAAGTTCCCGTCCTTTCGCCTCGGCCACGGCCCGCTCCTGCTTGCGGACGGTAAGTGGCGCGAGGGTGACGTTGCCGAGGGCTGTCTTGTGGGGAAAGAGGTTGAACTGCTGGAACACCATGCCCATCGATGTCCGAACCGTATCGAGGTTGCATTTCGGATCGCATACCTCCACACCGTCGACAACGATGGAGCCGGTGGTCGGCTCCTCGAGGCGGTTCACGCAGCGCAGAAGGGTTGACTTCCCCGAACCCGACGGTCCGATGATGCACACAACTTCGCGCTGCTCGACGGTGAGGTCGATGCCCTGCAGCACGCGGTTCTCACCGAATGACTTCGTAAGCGCACTGATGGTGATCAACGCCGGCTTCCCTTCGCCCGCTGTTCGAGCACGGCGACGAGCCGTAACAGTGGAATCGTGATGACGAGGTAGGCCATTCCGGCCACGATGAGCGGGGTCGTATTCGCGCGGGCGTTCGTCAAGGTACGCGCATAGGTGAGGATCTCGCGGCCGCCGACCTGCACGCCGAGTATGGCGATCAGCGACGTGTCTTTGAGCAACGCAGTGAGTT
The DNA here is from genome assembly GCA_031423635.1 of Acidimicrobiia bacterium. Classification (GTDB taxonomy): domain Bacteria; phylum Actinomycetota; class Acidimicrobiia; order Acidimicrobiales; family JANYDT01; genus JANLQX01. The sequence continues at coordinate 31,881 of JANPFX010000191.1, forward strand.
CGTTCGTGAGGGGCGGGATGATGATGCGAAACGCCTGCGGCAGGATCACCTTGCGCATCGCGATTCCGTGCGTCATGCCGAGCGAGCGAGCCGCCTCCATCTGTCCCTTCGGGATCGCTTCGATTCCGGCCCGAATGCTTTCGGCCAGATATGCGCCGGCCACGATCGACAACGCCAGACAACCCGGGATGAAGCGCGAACCGAGCGAGCCGAAGGGCCATCGCCATAGGTTGCCCGTGAGGCTCTTGTAGGCGATCGGGAGACCGAAGCCGATCAGGATGATCGTGAGCAGTGCCGGGAGGCCGCGCACCACGTCGACCACCCCTGCCGCAGCCCAGCGAAGCGGGCGACGACGGCTGATGCGGGCGAGTGCCAACGCCAGACCGATGAGAAGACCTCCGACGAACGCGATGCTCGTGTAGACGAGGGTGTTGCGCATGCCCTCGGTGACGATCCGCGGGAACATCTCCCGGACGATGTCGGTTTTGAAGAACTCACCGAGGCCGGCGTCGGCGGCGAGAACTTTGGCTGCGCTCATGCGCCGCCTACGGTAGCGCCGTCAGCCCTGGCCCGCTCTGGGCAGTTCCCCGACGCAGCCCCGACGACTGCCTTCATCGCCTCGCTCAGCCGGCCGCAGCACCGAGGTACTTGGCCACGATCTCTTTGTACTTGCCCGAATCACGGAGTTCGGTGAGCGATGCGTTCATCGCGTCGCGAAGCGCAGAGTTCGACGTCGGCACGACAAATCCGTACGCCTCGCCCGCACCCTCGAACACCTTCGAGACGGTGAGTTCTCCGTCGGATCGGGTCGCGGCATAGCCGTTGACCGGCGAATCCTGGATGGCCGCATCGACCTGACCTGCCTTCAGCGCGGCGATCATCTCGTCGGCACCCTGGAACTCGGTCACCTCGAAGCCGTTCTTCGCGCCCTCGGCCTTGGCGAATTCGGCACCCGTCGTCGCAGCCTGGGCACCGACCTTCTTGCCCTTGAGGGCCGGAGTGTCGTTGAGCGTCGCCGCGTCGGTCGAGCGGACGAGGATCGTCTGCTGAATGGTGAAGTACGGGTCGGTGAAGTTGTTGGACTTCTTGCGCTCGTCGGTGATGGAGACCGACGACGCGATGATGTCGCACTGACCGGCGGCAAGCGCTGCGAAGATCCCGTCGAACGGCGTCTTGATGAAGTCGGCGGTCAGACCGTTGTCGGCAGTGATCGCTTCGACGAGTTCGACGTCGATGCCGACGACCTTGCCGTCGGCTCCGTTCTCGTAGAACTCGAACGGGGCATAGGGGATGTCCGAGCACACCGTTACCTGGCCGGGTTTGATCAGCGTGAGCTCCGTACCGGTCGCGGCAGCCTCGGTCTCGGGAGCCACAGCTTCGGTCTCCCCTCCAGCAGCCGTCGTCTCCACGGCCACGGCCTCGGTACCGGGAGCGACGGCTTCCGTGACAGCCGGCGCTCCGCTCGTATCAGCGGAGTCGGAACTACAGGCTGCAGCGAGCAGACCCATCGAAACGAACAGGATGACGGAGATCCGTCGGGTACGCGTGGTCATCAGAAAATGCCTTTCGGGGAACGATGCGCCGTCGAGACATCGCAGAGAATCCGACAAGCATACGTGACTCATGCATATATGCAGTACCGTCGGTCGCCGGCCCTCCCTTCTACAGTTTCCCGGTGCGTTTTCCGCCACTGGCCCGTCGTTTCGCCGTGTTCACCCTCGCCGCAATGGTGTCTGAACTCCCGACGCGGTAGAGCTCCGGCGTTTCCGTCAGAACCTGCTCAGAAGAGCGGGTCCTGGCCGTCATCAGGGGGAAGGAGATGCGCCGGTACGCGGCGTTCAAGAGGCCATGGCAGGTTGTCCATGAACGCCCACGATCGCCGGTGGATCGACGTCGGTCCGTAGGCCTGGAGCGCCGTCTTGTGCTTCGGACACGGATAGCCCTTGTTCTCGGCGAAGTTGTAAGCGGGGAAGGACGCGTCGTCTTCGCGCATGAGCCGGTCCCGGCTCACCTTGGCCAGGACGCTGGCCGCCGAGATCGACAGGCACGTGGCATCGCCCTTGATCAGCCGCATCGTCGTGCCGGGTTTCACGTTCGTTCCCACGAAGTCCCAATTCCCGTCGATGAGCACACGGTCTGGCTCGAGCCCTTGGGAGCGGAGTCCGTCGAGCGCGCGAACCGCGGCGAGGGTCTGCGCAGCCGACATTCCGATCACGTCACATTCCTCGTGACTGACGTAGCCGATCGCCCATCCGCGGCACCACGAGGAGACCCGGTCGAACAGCGCCTCACGTTCGCGCTCGCTGAGCATCTTCGAATCACGGACGCCGTTCACGCGTCGTCCCTGGGGAAGCACGGTCGCGCCGATCGCCAGCGGCCCGGCCCATGCACCACGACCGACCTCGTCCATGCCGACGATCACGTCGTGCCCTTCTGCCCACAACTCGTTCTCGACGCTGAGGGTCGGCGCCCGCTTCTTCGTCAGCCTGACGCGGGGCCCGGGTCGCAGGAGCGGCGATTTCACCGGGGCGGTCTCGGTTGGGCGCAGAGAAACCACGCCCCCATTGTTGTCAGTGTTCGAGAGCCGGCGTGACGGTCGACTCGACAACAGCCAGGCGGCCGATGCGAATCGCCAGGACCGAGATGGCGACCGTACCGAGTACGCCGACCAGTGCCGGCACGCCGAACACCCAGCGCCAGCCGAAGCTGTCCGCCACCTTGCCGCTGAGGGGACCGGCAAGGGCCTGCCCCAGATCGTTGAACATCAGCAGCGACGCGACCGCGACACCGCGCTCGGCCGCCGGTGCCCGAGAGGTCACGATCGACGTGATCGCCGGAAACGACGCGCCGGAGCCGACCCCGATGACGACCATGGCGAGGTAGCCGATCGGCGCCGACGGTGCGGTGGCGGCAATGGCCAGGCCGACGGCCCCGAGTGCGATACCGGGAACGGCGACGGAGAACGGGCCTCGCCGATCGGCGATGCGTCCGCTGATGAGCCGGACCGCGAGGACCGAGGCGGCAAAGGCGGCGAAAAGCGTGCTCGGGCGGGCGACGGAGAGGTTCTTCGCGTAGTCCGGCGTGAACGCGCTCACCGTCGAGAACGCAAAGGCGACGGTGAGGAGCGCTACCCCGGGACCGATGGCACCGCGGTAGATCGTGAGCCGAGGGACGGGATCGGCGGACCCGGGTACGGACTGTCGCGCCGGGAACGAGATGAACCGGGCCGCACCGACCGCCGCCACATGACACAACGCCGAACCGATCCACACCACGAAGAACCCGGACCGCAGGAGTTGTTCCGCCAGCAGGGGTCCGATGATGAAGCCGAGGTAGACCGCGACCGAGAGACGGGCAACGGCCTTGGTCTGTTCGTCGGCGGGGGCGAGCTCCGTGGTCAACGACAACGCGGCCATCGG
>JANPFX010000192.1:0-43146 GCA_031423635.1 Acidimicrobiia bacterium
CGACCACTCCCGACCAACGCCTCTGGGCCACCTGGCTGGCGAGCTTCGTCGCCTACCCGATCGCCGGTCTCACCGCCAGAGGCGTCGCCGGAAACATCGACGATCTCACGTCTGCACTTTTCGGGGGCCTCGCCGCTGGAGCAGTTCTCGGAGTCATCCAATGCTTCGCGCTTCGAACCCTGCCGAGGCAGCGCTGGATCGCGGCGACTGCGATCGGCATGGGAACCGGCCTGGCACTCGGCACCGCCCAGGCGGGCTATCGGACGGGCACCTCCGACCTCGTCCTGATGGGAGTACTGACCGGCTTGGGGATCGGCGTTGCCCAGGGTTTGGCACTCCCCGGCCGACGCCGCGATCAGGTGGCATGGGCAGCGGCGCACCCGGTCATCTGGGGGCTCGCTTGGTTGATCACCTCGAACGTCATCAACGACGCGGAACGACAGCACGCGAACTTCGGAGCGAGCGGGGCACTCGTCGCAACCGCGATCAGCGGCCTGCTGGTCGTTGCCTCCGCACGCGCGAAGCGGTTGGCATCATGAACAAGTTCATGAGCCGCAAAGTCACCGCTTCACTCCTGATCGCCGCCTCGGCACTCACCCAAGCAGGCTTCACCGCTCTGTCGAGCGTGTTCAACTACCCCGACGTCCTCAACGAATCGAGCAGTGTCGTGCTCGACCGCTTTCGCCAGCACCGGGGGTCAGTGTCGTTGTGGTTCTCCCTGCTTGCGTTCTCGGCCGCGATGTTTGCGCCGATCGCGATCGGAGTGGGACGGCTCAGCACCGACCGATGGATGAAACGGTCGGTTCGCCTCGGGTTCGCCGCCGCCGTAGTGCAGACGATCGGGCTTCTCCGTTGGCCGATCCTCGTCCCGGGTTTCGCCGCAAACGCGCGTAGCGTCGATCCGCAGACTGCAGCCGCTGCAGAGGCGCACTTCCGCCTGGCCGGGACGCTCCTCGGAACGGTGGTCGGAGAGACCCTCGGCTACATCCTCACCGCGGCGTGGACTGTGTTCGTTCTCATGAGCTTGCGCTCGCGTTTCGCCGGTCGGATCTTCGTCGCACTGGGAGCTGTCTCGGCAAGCCTCATTTTCGTAGGCGTCTTGTCGCCGCTGGAGTTGCCAGTGATCGACACCGCAAACTTCATCGGGTACATCCTCTGGGTGGTGTGGCTGCTCTGGATGGCGGTGCAACTCCTGCGGCGGAATCCAGGCCAGCAGACCGACGCGACGGATCGTCCCAGTCCCTCGCTTCGGGCTGACGATCCCGTTAGCATTCGTGCATGAGGTCCTCTCGTGTGTTCGTGAGCACCGTGATCGCGTTCGGTGCCGCCCTCGTTCCGATGCATTCCGCGTCCGCGGTTTCGAGCGTTCCGGCCACGTGCAAGCTCGATGCAGTCTCCGTGCAAAAGGTCCTCGGGGTCAGTGACGTCAACAAGTACGCCGGGCCTGAGTTCCTGGCCGGTGGCACGTGCTCGTGGAGAACAACCGACCCCAACTGCTTCCTGCGCGTTCTCTCGGTTCGCCCTTACGTCACGAGCACGGACATCGCGGCTGTCACGGACCTGCTTGCCCAGGCGAAGCCGTTCGACCGTGCACCGAAGGCTCTCGGCAAGAACGCGTTCTTCGCCCATACCGACCTCGGCCCTGGTGCAGCCATCGCCATCGAGCGGATCTACGTGCCGAGCGGCGACAGGAACTGGGTCGAGGTGACCCTGTCGGGTCGACTCGGCCCCGACGGCTCGCGCGGACTGCTGGTCACCGCGGCGAAAGCCGTTCCCCGACTCGCTTCCCTGTAGCGACGAGGATCACCGGCGAAGCGCCGGAAGCACGTCGACGGTGAGAACTCGAACCGCTCGGCGGGCTTCGTCAGAGTCACCTCCGGCCGTCGGACCGACGGCAATGACCTTCTCGATGCCGATCTCGCCGATCTCGAGGAGTCGTTCGACCACCGCTCCTGCCGGTCCCACCGCGGCATAGCGGTCGACGAAAGCCTCGGGGAACGCTGCAGCATGGGTGGAGTCTGTTCGGGTGTGGTTCTTCATGTCGTAGGAAGCGTGCAGATTGCGAAGCTACCCCTCGCTCTCCGCCGACTGGGGTCCGGTCGGCGTGCCGCGCATGACGGAGAACCGCGCGAACGTCGCGAGTCCGCCGGCCACGAGTTGGCGAGCCATCGCAATGTCGGGGTGGGCCACGACGTTCACGTAGGCCCCGAACCTGACAGCGTCGGGATCGAGCCCCGCCATGCGCCGCGCATCCTTCGCCACGCCGACGGCCCAGCGCAGACGCTCCGGGTCGGCGCCGACAGCGAGCAGCACCCGATCCGCGATCAGCGCCGCCATAGCAATCATCTGGGGGCCGGTCCCCACGATTTCGACGGGGACCTTCGGTATGTCACGGAGCCACGTGAGGCGACTGCCGCTCGGCGTGCTCCCGTGGCAAGCTTGAGGGACGTCGTAGACAACGCTGCCGCGGTCAACGCGAAGTAACAGTCGCCGGCGAGATTCTGGGAGTCGGTGACGACCATTCCATCGAACCCGACTTCGTCCGAGTTCTGGCGTATCGAACGATGGTGTGCGGAGACGACGTGACGATCGTCCACATCTTCGGAGCTGTCATCAGTTTCCTTTGGTGGTGAGACCATCTGCCGTGATCGGACGGCGTTTCCGCGTCAGTGCGACTCGACCGGCACCGGCGCGAGGTTCCGAAGGAGCTGAACCAGGACCGCACGCTGCGCGGCCATCGAGACCGGCCAGAGCCGGCGTTGTCTCGTGGATCGCCGTCAGCAACTCCTCGCGGACCTTCCGACCGCGCTTGGTCAACACGAGGCGCTTCACCCGCCGGTCGTCGGGGTCCGGTGCACGGTTGACCAGCCCTCGCGCCTCGAGCCGGTCGGCAAGGACCGTGATGTAGGACGCATCGCAACAGAGCGACTCGGCCATCGCCCGCATCGGTGCCGGAGCATCAAGGTGGTGCAGAGCCTGGCCTTCCGCGGCCGTCAGGCCGGGCCGCAGTTCGGCCCACGGCCGTGAGTGATCGTCGGTGATCTAGACCGACGCCAGACGGAAGTCGGAGATCTGGGTGTCGGGGGCGCCGACGTCGGCGTAGTTGTCCGCACCTCTCGCCGAGATGAACTGCCGGAATGCGAAGGGACGATACCGAGGTCCTTGCCGAGCCAACTCGGTGATCGGTTCGATGATCGCGTCGCGATCCGGATTGAAGAAGTAGGGGATGCTGATACGCGTACGTACGGTCATCGGGAGAACGCGGTGCACGGCTGCCCGGTAGCGGTCGTTGGTCCAAACCTGCATGCAGTCGGCCAGGTTCACCACGATCGTTCCGGGGCGCGGCTCGACGTCGATCCATCCATGCTCACCGGATTCCGCCTGCAGACCACCCACGTCATCTTGGATCAGCAGGGTGAGCAATCCGAGGTCGGTGTGATGTCCGAGCGCCACCTCGCCGAGCGAGGCCAGACCATCACGCTCGTCCTCCGGCACCGGATCGTCGAGCGTGTAGTGGTTGAGCCGCATGTTGCTCGTGCGGCGATCGCCCCGATGCGCGGTAGCAGTCTCGTCCGACAGCCCGAGCGCGGCGAAGACGAGTTCGGTGGTGCGTGCCGCGAGATCGCTGCACGCGTCGTAATGCGTAGCCATTGCCTCGCGGAATCCCTCGACACCGTCGGGCCAGCGGTTGTAGCGACTGGCCAAACCTTGCGTCGGATCGACGAAGTCGAACACCTCCTTGTGATCGCGTCGACGCTTGGTCAGTTCACGTTCGTTGTAGCCCAAGGGATTGGTTGCGTCACGACGTATGGCACCCTTCACCGCACGGTCGGCACCGAAGAACCGCTTCGACGCCTCAAAGGTCTCGGCGATGATCGGGTCGAGACCGTGGCCGTCGAGAAGGAAGAACCCATGGTCCCGGCATGCCCGGTCGAGATCGGCGAGCGAGGTGGCTCCGGGGTTGTCGATGCGTACGACGGGCACGAGGTCCATGTGCGCAGAACCTAGCGGCGTGGTGGCGAACCGGCGAGTCGTCGCTTCAGGGAGTCACGGCGTCGGCGGCACCTCCGTCGATTCGGTAGTTGGCTCCGGTTATCGACGACGAGCGCTCGCTGGCGAGGAACGCCACGAGATGCCCGACGTCCTCGGGCTCGGGGACACGACGAGTCGGGAGATCCATGAACTCTTCGAAGACCAGCGTCTGCACCGACGCCCAATCAGTGGGCCGCCCGAGCTTCTCCGCTCGCTTGGTGAAGCGCTCTCGGACCTCGTCCGTTGCAATGATGCCCGGGCTCACCAGATTGACGGTGATACCGGTGCCGGCAAGCTCTTTGGCCAATGAGGTGGTGATTGCCGGGAGCGCTCCCTTGGCTGCGTAATACTGCGGCTGACGCGTGCCCGGACGCAGCGTCCCGACGGTTCCGACGAGGATCACCCGTCCCCACTGCCGTTCGCGCATCGTTGGTACGCATCGACGTACGAGACGAATCGCTGAGAGGACGTTCTTGTTGTACGAGTCGAACCACGCCGTCTCTTCAGTCGATTCGCCGAACCACGAACCGCCCTCGGCCACGCCGTAGTTGGCCACCAGCACATCGATCGGCCCGACCGTGGCGCCGAGCGCGGCGGCCCCGTCGTCGGTCAGCAGGTCCCCGGCGACGGCGCGGGCGTGGCCTCCGGCGGCACGAATCTCGCCGGCAACGGTTTCGGCGGCGGCGAGATCGAACCCGTGGACGATGACGTTCGCGCCCTCGGCAGCGAGAACACGGGCGATGCCCCGGCCGGTGCCGCGGTACGACGCGGTGACCAACACTGTCTTGCCGGCAAGTCCGAGATCCATCCGTCGGACTCTACGGCGTGACCCGCTGGCCGAACTACGGACCGACGACCCGTCATCTGTGCACCTCGCCGCAATCCGGGCGCTCCATCGGATGGAGGCCCATTCGCTCGGCGAGCTGATCGGCTTCGGCTCCGGTGGCAATCGCGTCCTCTCCATCCGTCGACATTCGAGCGACAAGATCGATCGACGGCCCGACGTCGAGCGACCGTCACCAGGAACGGGCGAAGCCCTCCTCGCGCTTGATCGACGATCGCCGCGTTGCGCCAGAGTTGCACGAAGACCTCCTGCGCGACATCCTCCGCCGCCTGTGGATCGACCACGATGCGACGTGCCGTAGGGAAGACGAGGTTCGCGTAACCCTCGTGTGTCGCCGCAAGTGCGCTTTCATCATTTCGGCAGAGCCGCTGGGTGAGGCTCAAGTCGTCTTCGTCGAACGTCGCAGCGGAGGTGACGGCTCCACCGTGCCGATGGGCGTTGAGAAACGACTGTCGGGTGACTGTCCGATTGCTGACGGCCACACCTGAAGGTGTTCAAGGACGGTTCAGCACCGGACAAAGGTCGTCGGAGAAGGGGCAGAGTCATGACCGAGCGATTGAGCCGGCGCGGTAAAGCCCTTACGGTGTGCAGCGAGCTACCACCCGCGATCGGCAAAAGGGTCGCCACGTTCGTCGGAGCGTCGATTCACGAGGCACGGCCCGCGGAGCGGGCCAGTCGGTCGGCCATGGTGTCAAGTAGGGCACCCGGCGCAGCGGCCAATGTCCCCATAGCGCCAAGAAAGGTGTCACCGGGAATACGCCAGACGAGCGCTTGGGACGTCGAAACCACGGTCGCGGTGCGGGGACTGCGCTGGAGCAAGCCGATCTCGCCGAACCAATCGCCGCTCGTCATCCGGTTGATCTGACGATCGGCGTCGAAGACGGCGAAGTCGCCCTCCTGGACGACGAAGAGGTCGTCAGCGGGATCGCCCTTGCGGAGCACAACCGCTCCGGCCGGCACGCGTTCGACGATCACGGACGCGGCGAGCCGTTCGAGGGCCGAGGGGGAAGCGTCGGCGAACACTCCGAGAACGCCGAGCTTCTGGACGATCGGCTGGAGCTCTCGCCTCGTGGCGTTCGTCGAACGCGAGAGGGCAAGCAGCTGCGGAATCGACACCAGACCGACAAGCATCACGAGCGTCGCGATGGCGACGAGGCTGCCCCGCAGTCCGACAACGGCAACCAGTGCGGGTGCGAGCAACGCACCGAACAGCTTGCCGGCGTTCGATGCCGCGCCTACGACGCCGAAGATCCGGCCGAGCATCTCCCGGCGGCTGAGCCGCTGCAACAGAATCAGCGACAGCACTTCGAACCCGACGATGCCGACACCGGTGGCCACCAAGGCGGCTCCGGCCACCCCGGGTGATCCGAGGACGGCGAGGAGAGCGAGCGGTGCGGCCGTACTCAGGAGGGTCGCCAGCATGACCTCGGTGAGCCGCTCGGCCTCGGCGAACCGTGCCGCTGCGGGAAGCGCAAGCACCGCCCCCAGGCCCACGGCGCCAGCGAGCACACCGACTCCCGTTGTTCCGAGCCCCAGCAGTTCTTCGGCGACCAGAACGTAGAGGACGAGTTCCGCTCCCCGAACGGCATACATGACGAAGACGAGGCGCATCACGACCGTCAGGCCCGCGTTTGCCCGGACCGCTCTCCAACCCTCACCCAGCTGATCGAGCCAGCTGGCTCGATGGCTCTTCAGCGTCTCGGTTGAGGCAACACGGGGTTCCGAGAGGCGCGGAACGAACAGCAGGACGAACGCGGAGAGCGCAAAGCAGACACCGTTGACCGCGAACGCAGTGGACGGTGGTGCGAATCGGAGCATGAACGCACCGAGGAGCGGTCCGACGAAGGTCATCAGCTGGCGGACCGAACCAACGAGTGCGCTGGCCGACGACAGCGAGTCTTCACCGGCCACCGCAGGCAGTGCGGCCGATAGGGCCGGGCGGGCGGGTGCCGCAACGGTATAGGTCGCGAGGACAAGCCCGAACGCAACGGCCAGCCCCGCCCGTTGTGCCGCTGCCACAGCCAACAACAACATCAACACCGCACGCGTCAGGTCCAACGAGATCAGGAGTCGACGGCGGTCCATCCGATCGGCGAGAAGCCCGGCAGGTGCGCTGATCAGCGCCCGCGGACCGAGCCGCACGATCGCCGCGAGCGCAAATCCCCCAGCACCGACGCCACGATCGAACAGAAGGACGAGAAGCCCGACCCAGAAGATCCCGTCACCGATGCCAGAGACCGCCTCTGCGCAGACAACCCTGCGTACTCCGGCTGCGTGCCGACTCCGCCTTTCCCCGTTCGCAAACATGTTCCTGCGGATCCTTCGCGTCATCACCTGTTGTTGAAGAACGTGCGAAGGATAGCGAGCGAACAACGGACTTCTTCGAGATGGGCTCGAAAGCCACCACGACTTCTGGAGTTCATCTCTCGTTCAACAAACGTCAAAGGAAGGGAGCGGCAGGCACTCGGTCGGCTGGTGCCCATCCGATCCGAGCGGCACTTCCGAAGACTGCGGACAGTTCTGGCTGACGTTGCTGTTCTCGCGAACAAGTCAGTACGGTCGACCGCGTGATTACCGACTCCTTGGACCTGACTCCTGCCCAGTTCACAGCTGGGACCGGTTGGGACATCCAGCCCCGGGGCGCGTGCAGGGCCGGGGTGTGCGTCCCGCTCGAGCCCGGCGCGCCATTCAGTGCGTCTGCGGCAGCGGCTCGCCTCGGCATGGCGGTCATCCATGATGAACAGGTCGGCATCTGGGCCATCGGACCCGAGTCGTTCAACCAACGCGCGCTTATGAGTGCCGAGGCACCAGAGCTCGTTCTCGACGACATCAACGGCCACGAGTTCCGCCTCTCCTCACTTCGAGGTCAGAAGGTCATCCTCGTTGCGTGGTCGCCGTATTGAGGCTGTGCCTTCGATCTGCCCGGGTGGCAGGCATTGCGCAGCGAACTTCACGCCCACGGACTGGAGATCGTCACGGTCTCGTTGGAGATGTCAGGTCCGGAGGCCAGCCGCTCGTACATCGACGCGGCCGCCCCTGAGCATCCTTCGCTGCTCGATCCCGGCCACATCGTCGATGCCCTCTTCGGCGTCGTCAACGTTCCCAACGTGGTCTGGATCGACGAGCGGGGCATGATCGTGCGCCCCGCCGAAGCAGGATGGCCCGGAGCACGGCAGGAGTTTCCGGCCAACCTCAGGTCGTCTCTGCCGAAGGTCGGCCGCGCCATAACCGCCCCGAGGCGCGCCGAAGGAACGCCTGCTGCGAACGTGCTCAACGCCGGGCAGGATCGCAGCACCTATGCCGAAGCGATCCGCGATTGGGTCGCGAAAGGAGCCGACAGCGCCTACGCGCTGCCTCCCGACGACGTCATCGCACGCTCACAACCGCGGTCGATCGCCGAGTCCGAAGGGGCAGCCCACTTCGAGCTCGCCAACCACCTGTGGGCGGCGGGAAAACGCGACCTGGCGATCGCCCACTTCAACGAGTGTCACCGACTCCAGCCCGACAACTGGACCTACAAGCGTCAAGCGTGGTCGATTGTGAGCAACGAACGCGTCGGCGGCGAGTTCGGCCGGTTCGTGCAAGGTCCGCTCGAAGGCGAGGAAGACGTCTGGCCTTTCGCATCGGACTTCCGTTCGGACGTCGCCATGGTGGCCGAGGGTGGCTACTACCCCGCCACGATGTGACCAGCAATCGCGCCGGGGCTCAGAGCCAACCGTTCCGCCGGAACCAGCGGAACAACAGTGTGCAAAGGGTGAAAATGCCGAGGAGTGTTGCGGGGTAGCCGTAGCGAGCATTGAGTTCTGGCATCGAGGCGAAGTTCATCCCGTAGACGCCCGCGATGCACGTGGGTATCGCGAGAATCGCCGCCCACGCCGAGATGCGCCGCATGTCTTCGTTCTGCCGAACGCCTACCTGGGCAAGGTGAGCGCTCAATGCACTCGTGAGAAGGTCGCTTATCGAACGAGCGCGGTTGGACAACCGGTTGACTTCGTGGTCCAGGTCTTGGAGTCGTTCGCGAGCCTCATCGGTCATCCACGTCTCCCGACTCCGGATGAGCCGATTCAACGGATCCGTCAGGGTGTCAACAAGACCGTAGAGATCCAACACCTCCTTCTTCAGTTCGTAGATCCGGCGGGTCGAGCGACGATGCTCATCGGAGAAGACGTCGCGTTCCAGTTCGATGATCTCGTGTTCGAGCCCGTGCAGGACTGGCACGTAATCGCTGACGATTTGATCGATGATGGCGTGGAGAACGCCCGCGGTCCCCCGCGCCAGGGTCTCGCTCTCGGCCTCGAGGCGGGTACGTACTGGATCGAGCGAACTGGCATCGCCGTAGCGCGCGGTGATCACGTAGCGATCGGTGAAGAAGACCGCGACCTCGCCAAAGAACAGACGGCCGAGCGACGTGTTCCTCTTCACGGTGCGCAGGATCAGGCTCGACGCCGTTCCCATCGAGGTGTAGGTCGGATGAAGGTGTGGCTCGGTTGCCATCGTCGCGCATGAAGGGGGGAGTTCGAAGAGGCGAGCGACCTCGCCGAACTCGGCGTGGCTCGGATTGCGGAACCCGAGCCAGACGAACGTGTCCGACCGAGTCAGCCACTCCTCGGTTCCGGCCAGGTCCGGAGTGGCGCAGACAATCCCGGCTCGGTATACCCCACTGCCGACGAGCACCTGGTTTGCGTCTCTCTTCGTCGCCGCGGGATCAGACGTACTCGCCGGCGTCGGCCGCCACGTTCTCGGGCGGGCCGACGATCAGCGGATCGGGCGAGGACACCACGGAGTCATCGCGTTGCGGGTAATCAAGGCTGCGAAGCACGAACCGCAACGCCTCGAGACGTCCGCGCTTCTTGTCATTGCTCCGCACAACCGTCCACGGCGCCTCCGGTGTGTGGGTCCGAAGGAACATCTCCTGCTTGGCCGCCGTGTAGTGATCCCAAAGGTCAAGCGACGCGAGATCGGTCGCGCTCAGCTTCCACTGCCGAACCGGGTCGATCCGACGAATGGTGAACCGGGTGATCTGCTCGCGTCGCGAAACCGAGAACCACAGCTTGACGAGCGTGGTTCCGGAGCGGGTCAACATCTGTTCGACGTCGGAACCTGGTGGACGAACTCGTCATACTCTGCCTCGGAGCAAAACCCCATGACCTTCTCCACCACCGTGCGGTTGTACCAGGACCGATCGAAGAGGACGATCTCGCCCGCTGTCGGCAGATGCTGGACGTAGCGCTGAAAGTACCACTGACCCCGCTCCTTCTCCGAGGGAGCGCTCAGCGCCACCACACGCGTTCCCCGAGTGTTCAGGTGCTCGGTGAACCGCTTGATCGTGCCGCCTTTGCCCGCAGCGTCGCGACCCTCGAACAGCACCACGAGGCGTTGACCCGATTCCTGGATCCACTTCTGCGCCTTGAGGAGCTCGATCTGCAAGAGCCGCTTTTCCACCTCGTACTCCGTGCGGCTCATCCGTTCGGTGTACGGATAGCCCTCTCGCCACGTCTCGAACGGCAGTCCGTCGGGCCCGATCAGTACGGGGTCGTCGATCTCGTCAAACGTGCCGTCGACCGAAAGGCCATCGGCGAGGAGCTCCTCAACGGACTTCTCTCGCAGCGAATGGATGATGTCCGTCAGGTCAACAGTGTTGTCTGGTCCATTGTTGATCGACGAGGGCACGCACTATTCCCATCTCTCGGTTCTCACTTACGCCGAAGCTACCGGAGTGACGCGGCCGCAGTCATCGGCCGAGGCGTCGTTCGCCAGCTGTTGGTAACGAATTCGCGGAGCGGTCACCTTTGACCCCGGTGACGGAAATCCACGAGAACGGCGAGTTTCCGGTGGGCTGCGCGCCCGGATCCTGTTTCACGCCCCTAACCTGCCCAGTCGAAATGCGTTGCGCCGAACGGAGAACAGCATGATCGAACTACAGCGCGAAGACGACGTGTTCGTCCTCACCATGAACGACGGCGAGAACCGTTGGAACACGAGTTTCGTGCGCGCCTTCGCCGCTGCACTCGACGAGGTCGAGGCATCCGAGGGTCCTGCGGCGCTCGTGACGACGTCGAGCAGCGAGAAGTTCTTCTCCAATGGCCTGGACCTCGAGTGGGTATCGTCCGCCGGTGATCATCGGGGCGGTGATCGCTCGGTCTTCGGCGAGGAGTTCATGGCGCTCATGGGCAGGATCATCACGCTGCCGATCCCGACAGTCGCCGCCGTGAATGGTCACGCGTTCGGTGCGGGCCTCATGACCGCGTTGTGTCACGACGTCCGTTTGATGCGTGCCGATCGCGGCTTTCTCTGCGCCAACGAGATGCAACTCGGCATGGTCATCCCCCGTCCCGAGCTCGCGCTCTTCCGCCACAAGCTCCCCGCGCACGTCTTCTTCGAGACGGTGCAGTTGGCGAGACGGTGGTCCGGACCCGATGCGCTCGCCGCTGGCATCGTCAGCGGAACCGCGAGCGTTGAGGACCTGCTCGCCGCCGCTCGGAAGCGGGCGATGGAGTTGGCCCCGCTCGGTGCGAACCGGCGGGCGTTCGGCGCACAGAAGGAGAGCATCTTCGGTGAGAACGCAGCGCTGAACGAACCCCATGGGGCGGCACACATGCTCAGGCACGGAGCCCGGTTCCATTAGTCACCAATGGCGGGCAGAGCGTCGATGCGTCGTTCAGCGGCGAGCATGGAGTTTCAGGCCACCGCTGCGAATCTGGCCGTCGCGAACGAGGTAGGTGCCTCGATACACGGACGTCTTCAAGCCGCTACCCGTCCTCTCCTGCGCCGTCACCTGCACGGTGACGATGTCGCCGACGGCATCGAGGACGAGCAGCGCGGTCTTCTCCGTCTTGTCGAAACCAGCCACGAAACGCCGGTAGGTGCTGTTGTTCTCGAAGTTCTTCCCGCCGATCTCCCAGGCCGTGGCGAAATCGCCGGCGTCAATTGCGGTGTAGAACGCGCGAACAACCTTCTCGGCATCCGACAGGGTGTTCGCAGGCGGCACCGACGAGCTGGAGCTGAGCGGCGCAGCAGGCCGTCTCGTGCACGCCGCCAACGGCCGGCCGACCTGACCGGACACGAAGCGCGCCGCCCGCGTCGCGTCGATGGCAAAGGCCAACCCTTCGGTGTTCGAGAGCGTGAGCACCACGACGCCGACAACCTCTCCCTGACGGTTGATCAGCGGACCGCCGGAGTTGCCGAAGTTGACTGCGGTGTCCGTCTGCAGGAGGCCACGTAGCGGCGCACCCGGATACTCGAGCGAGACATCAAGCGCGCTCACTGAACCCTTGGCAAAGCTGAAGCCGATCGCTTCCGGGAACCCGAGAGCCGCGACTTCGTCGGCAACCCGTGGCGGCGCCGATGCCCACGTGAGCGAGGGAAGCGCTTCCCCCATCCGGAGCAACGCGAGGTCGTCCGTCACCGACACCAACACCCGGGTCGGGGCGAGCCGACGATCGTCTGTAAGCCGAACCACGAGCTTCGAGTAGTCCTCGACCACATGACGGTTCGTGACGACCCAGTCGCCCATCGCGAACCCCGAGCCGACGAAGGTCGACCCATCACACGCAGCGTTCTCAATGCGAAGAACCGAAGGGCGTACAGCCGTCACCACATCAGCCCACGAGGCACCCGAGCCGAGGTCGACCGTTGCCGGACGGACCGCGGACACCTCGGTGGAGCCCGAAGATCGCACCCCATCGTCGGAGGCCCCCGTGCACCCGACCAGTATGAGGAGGCCGACAACCGCTGTCTTCCGCACGAATGCAGTATGGATGAAAAAGGCCATGGCGGGCGAGATGGTCGCAGGCGCGGCGATGGGCCCCGAAGGGCCCATCAGCATTCCCGTATTCCAGCACGACGGCGCGGTCGCCCACGTGACTTCGCGGCGTTAGAAGATCCCCGAGGGAACGACGCCGGCCTTGATCAAGTCCTGATTCATGTGCTCCCACACGTCGGTGCTCGTGCCATCGGCATTCAGCCAACGGACCTCGAACTTCTTGATCGGCACGATCTTCACGGGGGGCTTGCGCTTGGGCGCTGCGTCGGCCGAGGCTCCGGCGACGAACGAGAGTGCGGTCAGGCTGACTGCGGCCACGGCAACGGTGGCGACGACTCGCTTGATGTTCATGACACATTTCTCCTTGAGTTGGTGCCGGTGGTGGGTTCGTTCCGGACGAGAACAAGGATGCAGATCACCTGTGAATAGGCCAAGAGACCTACGTGTTGGTTTCGTGAGTGTTGTTAAGCGTTGCTCACAACTACCACCGTCAACTTCAGTAGATCTTACTTCGCATACCGACTATATGCATACATACTATGGCTCCGGCGATACGGACAAGCTTCCGGATCAGGGCAATGCATCGATGGTGACGGTGCCGTCGTGACCGTTCACCGTGATCGTCGCTCCGGTCGGGATACGTCGGGTGGCGTCGGCGATCGCCGGCACACAGGGGATGCCGAGCTCTCTACTCACGATCACTGCGTGCGTGCCGACCGAACCGACGTTGACGACCACGGCTGCGGCCGCCAGGAACAGCGGCGTCCACGACGGATCCGTGTTCGGCGCGATGAGGATGTCGCCGACCTCGAGCACGGTGGGGTCGTCAACATCGAAGAGCACCCGTGCGGTGCCGGTGACCACACCCGGAGATCCCGCCACGCCCCTCAGCACATCTCCGACGGCAACCGGCGTTGTGGTGAGGTCGGCGCGGCGCACCCATTCAGAGAGTGGAGGCGCCGAACCATCGACGATGTAGGGCGGCTCCAATTCGTAGAGCGAGAGGTAGTCCGCCTCGCGCTCGGCGAGCATCGAAGCGAACGAACCCGGGTCCGCGAAAAAGTCGTCGAGCTCGTCCTCGACGAGCATGTAGATCTGTTTCGGATGGGCGAGATGACTCGCAGCCACCATCCGTCGGCCGAGCTCGTCGAAGCACATGCGCATCTCATGCAGAGCCCGGATGTTGTTCGTCTTGGACCGCTCCCGGGCCACCATGAACACCATGGCGGAATGCAGCCCAGTCGAGAGCATGGCGAGCGCCTCGTCGTTCCCGGAAAACGTGTTCCGGAGTTTGGCGAACAGGCGCTCGCGCTCCTCGGCTCCTCGCCTCTCGCCGGCCCGCGGATCGGCGGCGTCGTCATTGCTGCGAAGCCGGTCGATCGCGGAGACCAGCAGAGAAGGCTTGGTCTCGTACGAGGAGCTGTAGAGGTCCCACTCGTTCGGACCACGGGATCCATTGCGATACATGAAGTCGTCGATAGCCGCGGCAAAGGCCACCGCGTCGGGGTCGGTGCTCGAACGGACACGTTCCAGCAATCCATCGAGACCTTGGCCGAACTGCACCGTGAGAACCGATGATCGTCTGACTTGACGTGAGAGGTCCCAGATCGAGTTGGCGATGTCGGCAGAGTCGACGTCGCCGACTCCGGAAAGGAGCGCAGTCACCATCGTCGGGTCGATCTCGGTAGTTAGGGCGGTGAGGATGCCCGGCCCGACGGACGCCCCGAGCGAGGCCCACACGTGTTGTGTGAACATCGCCACCAGATGGCGTTGCACCGACCTCGCCCGGCCAAGGAGTTGCTCTGTGGTGAGGGCCGAAAGATCCGGACGGCTGTCGCGCAGTGCCTTCGCGTCGCGCTTCTGGCGCTCGATCTCCAGAACAACAGGAGTCGACATGATCCACGCCATCTGCTTACCGAGCAGTTCGGTGTGACGCGGTGACGTGTGCCAGTCACGCTCTTCGTACGGTGGAATCGCCGACGGATCATCGAAGTACGCATTGTCGACCGCCTGCCATCCGGCGCCGGAGCGCACACCGAACAGGCGGGCCTGGGTCAAGGAGTTGTAGAAGTATCCACCGAAGAGCCCGAAGGTCTCGGGTTTCTCGGCACTGTACTCGTCCGAGTCGAACACGCCCATCTGCACGAAGCCATCGCGACAACCGAGCACGATGCCGCTCTCCCAGGCGAACGTCCAGCCCAACGGACTTACCGGGTCGGACAGAACCTCGCCGGCGTTGCCGCGCGTGTAGTTGGGAAACCGGTCGGTGGGAACCCGGTCGGCGATCCAGCGTGAGCCCAACATGATTCGAGATACCCCCTCGCGCCCAACTGCACCGGACAGTGAGCGCGTCAGAACATACGTCGAAACGGGGTCGTCGTGCCTGGCGAGGGGACGCTCAGGCGTCGAGTTCGCTCAGCATCTCTGTCGAACGATGGTCGATGACGGCTTGGAAATGGCGACTTGCGAGCGTGTCGACAAGCGCCAGGCCGCGCTCGTTGGCGAGATCGAACGTCGCGCCGACGAGCACAGCCGTCGAGCAACTCGTGAGGTGACCGAATCGATAGTCGCGCCACAGCTGCTCGAACGAATAGTCGGTGACGCCACGCTGCACGATGCGGTCGTGGTACGCCTGAACGAGTGATGCCTCATGCCCCCGTCGGTCCTCGACCGTCAGCGAACCTCCGAGGAAATAGCAAAGGTCATAGATGCCGGGGCCGCGGCCGATACCCTGCCAATCGATGACGACAACCGGCTCGGCGCTGCCGGCATCGAAGAACAGGTTGTCGACGCGGTAGTCCTGGTGCAGCAACGTCCACGGCCACTCAGAGATCTTCTGCATCACGCGCCAATAGTTCGCGGCGATGAGCTCCCCTGCCTCCGTTCCACCCTCGGGCAGCGACGAGGCGAACTTCGCGTTGAAACCTGCCCAGAGGGCCGGCCACATCTGGGCGAGGCCCTCGATGCGAGCGTGCACCACACTCGGCACCCACTCCATTGCGGGCGTCTGCACCTTGCCCCACCAGCAGGAGTGGAGGTCGGCCATGGTCTTCACCGCATCACGAGCCTGTTGGGGGCTCACGCCCTCGACCTGATCGCCCATGACGAGGTGACCGAGGTCTTCCATCACCACGACGAACTCGGCCGTTCCGCTCACGATGTCGGCCAGGAACACCCGCGGCGTGCGCACCGTCGTGTTGGCGTCGAGCTCGCGCATGAAGCGGATCTCGGCTTCGTACATGCCAAGCCCCACGCCCTGGGCCCGGTTCTCCTCGAACGGCGACGGAGACTTCACGATCACGCTCGCCGGCGCCGCGCCGCGGTCGCCCGAGTAGGAGAGTCGGATGCGGGCCAGTTCACCCATCACACCGACCCCGGCGCCAAGCGGTTCGATCTCGATCGAAGCCACCGATGATGCACCCGGAAGAGAGCCCGATCGGTGAAGAACGTCCGTCATCCACTCGGTGGTAACGGCGGCAGGATTGGCGGGAATGCTGAGCGCGGACATTCGAGCGAGCTTAGGAGGCGCCTCGCTTCGACCCGAGAAGGGCGCCGGCCGTCAGACGCGTGTCGTGGTAGAACCGGCGGGGGAGTTCCGGAACATGTTCTCGGCGTCGAAGCCGATCCGGGTGTCGGGGACGATTTCGATCACGACACGACCCGGAGTATCGAGGTGGTGGACGAATGCCTTCTGCTGGTCGGTACTTCCTGGCCGGACCTTCGCTGCGAGGGTCGGGTAGAACCACGACTTGGTGGCTTCGTCGTCATGCACGATCGCGTTGCCTTTGTAGGTCACCGTCTGGCTGACCCCGATGTCGGTTCCCCGGCTCGAGACGGCGATCGCCACCCGGGGCCTTGCCTCGATGGCCGGGACGCGCTTGCGCCGGCGCGTGCACGTGAGCCAGAACCGCCCCTCATGAGCCACGAAGTTCATGATGACGCCGACCGGATCACCATCCTTGGTCGACCACATGAAGCAGCACTCCGTCTGCCTGCCGAGGAGTCGCTGCTCACGTCGATCGTCGAGTGAGAACGTCGATACGTCTTCGTAGGAGTCGGTATAGGTCTCGTCGTCACTCATGAGCGAACAGTCTCCCTTGTCAACGGTTGCGCCGCCACGTCGACAGTTCTCCTGCCGGGCGGCCACAATGCTTCCATGAGTCCATCGCCCGGCGACGACCGCTGGTTCACGAACGAGCACCCCGCCCTTCGTCGCTGCTGGCACCCTGTCGCCCGAAGCGTCGACGTCGGCGCATCACCTGTGGCGGTGGAACTCCTCGGAGAGCATTGGTGCGTCGTTCGGCTGAACGGAGTGCTGACCGCCCTACCGGACCGCTGCCCCCACCGCTTCTCGCCCCTGTCGGCCGGCCGTGTCGTCGAGGGGACGCTCGAGTGTGCCTACCACGGGTACCGCTTCGGACCCGATGGGCACTGTGTCGAGATCCCGGCGCAATCGCCGTCGCTTCCGATCCCGCCGCGAGCGCATTGCCAGCCGGCCCACGGTGTGTGCGATCACCTCGGCCTCGTGTGGATCGCCATTGAAGCGCCCATCCTCGATCTCCCCAAGGTTCCCGAGCATCACGACCCCACCTTCGTGCACTGCCCGCTTCCCCCACTCGTTTGGCACGCCAGCGCCGCCCAGATGACCGATAACTTCCTCGACCAGGGTCACTTCCCGTTCCTCCACCTGAACACGTTCGGAGCCGTCGACGATCGCGTCGTTCCCGACTACGAATTGGAGCGAGACGGCCTGAGCTTCACCGTCCGCCACACCCACAAGACCAAGGCACTCGCTGATTCGCACGGGGGAGCCGCGCAGACCCGCATCATCGAGCGCGAGGACCTGTTCATCTTCACCGCTCCGCACCATGTGTACCTCCGGATCAACTACAAGTCGGAGAACGCGGTGCTCACGATCAGCTTCTGCCACCAACCCGTGAACGAAACGACCACCAGACTTTTCTGCACGGACTACCGCAATGACATCGCCGACACCGAGAACGAACGGCAACAGACTGCCGACTTCCAGATGGCCGTGGCGGCGGAGGACAAGGCCCTCCTCGAGCGTGTTTACCGTAAGGGCGTTCCGCTCGACGTGACGGCCGAAGTGCACACGAAGGCGGACCGCATCACTTTGGAGATGCGCCGAATCCTTCATGAACTCGTCACGCTCCCGACCTGAGCAGCCTCTGGCGGATCGGTACGCTCCTTGTTGTTCAACACTGAAGAACGTGCGAGGAGACTGACATGACGGTTGGCGACGCAGCGCTGGACCCGGTGCTGATCGACGGCTACGTGCCGGTGCTCGACATTGCGGCGGCAAGAAGCGGGAACGAACAGGCTCGCCGGCAGATCGCGAAGAAGATCGACGACGTCTGCCGTGACAGCGGGTTCCTGGTCATCACGGGTCACGGGGTCGACGCCCACCTCATCCAACGGATGCACGACGCAACGCTCACGATGTTCGAGCAGAGCGACGAATGGAAGAACCAGTGGCTGTGTGACCCGACCTCGCCCACCTTGCGCGGTCTGTTCCGAACGCCGAGTTACGTTTCGGCAGCCGAAGGCGTCGAGACGGCACCCGACCTCTGCGAGCTGTTCACCATGAATCGCCTCGGCGAACCCGGGCTCGCCTCCCGTGATGACCTCGGTGATTCTTTCGCCCAGTGGTCGGTCCCGAACGTCTGGCCCGACCGTCCGGGCGACATGCGCGAGACCTGGCTGGAGTACTACGCGGCCATGGAGTCGCTCGCCGTCGACCTGATGCGACTGTTCGCCATCGCGCTCGGCATCGACGAGCACTTCTTCGACAACAAAATCGACAACCACATCACCAACCTGTGCGCGAACCACTACCCACCGGTCATGGCGGACGCGTTGCCGGGACAGTACCGCAAGGGCCCTCACAGTGATTGGGGCAGCCTTACCGTGCTCTTCCAGGACGACACGGGCGGACTCGAAGTTTTCGATCGACGGACCGGCGACTGGATCGACGTACCCGTCGTTCCCGGTGCATACGTGGTGAACATCGGCGACCTCATGTCGGTGTGGACCAATGGTCTTTGGCAATCGACCAAGCACCGGGTCCGTGTTCCACCACCCGACAAGCGTTCCGTCGCGCGTATCTCGATTCCCTTCTTCCACACGCCGAACTGGAGCACGGTCGTCGAGTGCCTACCGACGTGTGAGTCGGCCGAGCGGCCCCGTCAGTTCGACCCCGTCACCTCGGGCCGCTACCTGCTCGGCAAGATCCAGGCTGCCTACTCGTGAGGAACCGTCGCAAGGTACGTGTACGTATTGTGAGCGGCTGAGCGCGCGGGAGCGGCCTTCAGTGGACGCCCCGAACGAACGGCACAGCGAGCGCCGACGGGGTTCTGCTGGCCCGGGCACGAAGCACCAGGGCGGCGAGCGTGACCACATACGGCAGCGCCAAGAAGACTTCATAGGGGATGTCGGTCTTGGTGCCCTGCAGACGAAGTTGGCTCGCGTCGCAGAGTCCGAACAGGAACGCGCCGGCGACCGCCATGCCCGGTCGCCAGCCCGCGAACACCACCAGTGCGAGCGCGACCCAACCGCGGCCGGCGGTGACATCGCGGATGAACAGCCCGAGGGGGCCGCACGTCAGCGCGGCGCCGCCGAGCCCGGCCAGGCCGCCGCCGATGATTGCCGCGATCCATCGCAGCCGAACGACTCGGTACCCGAGAGCATCGGCTGCCTCGGGTGACTCGCCCGTGGCGGCCATCGCCAACCCGATGGTGGTGCGCTGAAAGAGGAACCACAGCGCAAACACACACACGAGCGTCAACGCCACCAGCGGAGGCATGCCAAGTCGATCGACCCGCGGCGGCTTCTGGCCGATGGAGTACTTCAGCTGGAACAGGTAGGTCGTGCCCGATGACGCGAGCAACGTGAAGGCGATCCCGGTGACGACCTGATTGGCACGAATCGTCACGACCGCGAGAGCGAGGAGCGCGCCGAACCCACAGCCGACAACGATCCCGGCGAGCAGACCGACCCAGGGCGAGCCGGTGACCTCGTTGGCCATGTAGCCGGCGAAGGCTCCCGACAGCATCATCCCTTCGAGACCGAGGTTCAAGACCCCGGTGCGTTCCGAGATGAGCGCACCCAGCGCAGCGAGCGCCACCGGGATCGAGAGACGGATCGCCGCCTCCAGTGTCGCGATCTTGAGCAGCACATCCATGTCAGCGCCCCTCCCTTCCCCGATTGGCGAGTGCGTCACCGATCACGACGAACACGACGATGAGCGCAGTGATGACGCCGACGAGGGTCGACGGCACGTCGAGGACCCGTTGGGTGGATTCAAAACCGATCGTGAGGCCGGCCAACCCGAGGGCGGCGACCGCAACTCCGATCGGATGAAGCCGCCCGACCATGGCTACGATGATGGCTTCGAAACCGAATCCGACCGACGCCGCGGCGCCAAGGCGTCCGGTCGACCCAGCCGTTTCGACCATGCCGGCGAGTCCCGCCAACGCGCCCGCAATCACCATGACCAACAGGACGATCTTCTTCTTGCTGACCTCGTTGGCGTCGAGCGCGTTCGGATTGAAGCCCGTCGCAATGACCCGGAACCCACCACGGTGGCGCGCCATGAAGACGGCCGCAATCGGCACGAGGACGATGGCGATGGCAAAACCGATATGGGTGTGCGTTCCGGGAAGTCTGGGGAGTTGCGCCGCCAACAGGGGCCGACTGTTCGGTACGAACGAGTCCGGATCCCGGATCCCGGTCCGCACCGCCCATTGCAGAACCGAACCCGCCACGTAGACGAGCATCAAGCTGGAGATGACCACGTTGGCCCCGAACCGGACCTCGAGCCAACCGGCAATCCCGCTCCATGCCGCACCGGCGATCGCGGCGACGATGAGGCCCGTGAGCACGAGCGAGAATCCGGGCCACGTCCGAATCCCACCTGCGGTCACCCAGGCGGTGCCAGCAATGGCCCCGATCAGGTACTGACCCTCACCACCGATGGTGAACACCCGGGCCCGATAGGCAATGGAGTAGCCCAGCCCGATGAGGATCAGCGGCGTTGCCGCCGTCGCGGTGTCGGACAGCCCTCGCTTCCCGACGAACACCGCGCGAAGGACCTCCCGGTACGCCGAGAACGCGTTCGTGCCGTCGAGCGCGATGAGCACGCCGCCGACCACGAGGGCAGTCGCCACGGCCGCTATTGGCACAACGATCTGTGAGACGACGCCACCCGAAGTCGCCCGACGGCCGACTCCGGCGATGAAGCCGCCGGGCGGCGTGCCCGGCTGCTCCGGCGTCACGGTGCTCATGGGACCGTCACCTCGTGAGATTCCCCGGCCATCGCCAGTCCGATCGCCGCTCGGTCAAAGGGCGGGAAGAACGGCCCGAGCAGGCGTCCCCCGGCGAGAACCACGATCCGGTCCGCTACCGCGAGGAGTTCGTCGAGTTCGGCGCCGATCCACAGCACCGCGGCACCTTCGTTGGCGCACCGCACCAATCGGGCCGCGACACTGTCGGCGGCGCCAGGGTCGAGGCCGCGCGTCGGGTAGCACGCGAGCACCGCCTTCGGTGTGCCGTCGAGTTCACGGGCAAGTACGAGCTTCTGGGCGTTGCCGCCCGACAATGACGACGCCCTCGCACCGGGACCGGACGTGCGAACGTCCCAGAGAGCCAGTTCGTCCACTCGGCCGGCGCGCCGCTTGGTCCGCGAACGCCGCCACCGCGGAACCCGGCCCAGGTCCAAGTTGTCGGACAGGTCCATCGAGCCGACGAGCCCGAACTGATAGCGATCCGACGGGATGTACGCAAGACCACGGGTTCGGCGACTGCGTGGGTTTCCCGGGATCAACGCGACACCGTCGAGCTCGACTTTGCCGACCTTCATCGCGACGCGGGCCGACACTGCTGCCTCGAGGTCGGACTGACCGTTGCCATCGACACCCGCCACGCCGACGATCTCTCCGCCGGCCACCGAGAGGTTGATGCTCTTGAGCCGCCCGACTTCGATTTCGGAGAGAACGAGTCGGGCATCGACGCGGCTGCCGTCGCGTCCACCCCGATCGGTGAACATGCCCGAACTCTCGTGACCGATCATTGCGCTGGCCAAACTCGATCGGGTGTGGTTTGCGACCGGTTCGTCTCGGACAACCTCTCGCCCTTCGGCAAGAACCGTCACGCGGTCAGCGCCGTCGAACACTTCGGCAAGGCGGTGACTGATGAAAGCCAGAGCCCGCCCCTCGGCGGCCAAGGTTCGACACACCGAGAGCAGCGATTCCGCCTCCTGATCGGTGAGCACGGCCGTCGGCTCGTCGAGCAGCAGAACCCGTGCGTCGGCGTCGAGCGCGCGGAGGAGTTCCAAGCGCTGTTGTTCGCCGACGGAAAGGCGACCGGCGGGTACGTCGTCTCGAACGGCCAGCCCCGTGCGCGCGATCAACTGTGCCAGGCGCGCCGATTCGCTTCGGCCGGGTCCGCGTCGCCAGCCATCGGGTCGGGCGAGCACCAAGTTCTCCGATGCCGTGAGGGTCGGCACCAGTGTGAAGTGCTGCTGCACGAGTGCGACACCCATCGCCCTCATGCGTTTCGGGTCGAACCGTTCGACGAGCTCGCCACCGACGCTGACCGTTCCTTCGTCGGGCCGGTCGAGTCCGGCGAGGATCCGCACCAGGGTCGTCTTGCCGGCACCGTTGGAGCCGAGCAGCGCGTGGATCTCTCCCGCGCGCAAGGTGAGATCCACCCCGCGAAGCGCATGGGTGTCTCCGAAATGCCGGTGAATTCCGCGCATCTCGACGAGCGACGTGCCGTTGGCTTCAACCATGTACGAGGCACTCTCCTAGGACGGGCACATGCCCGCCAATCAGCGAGATGCCGGGCGGATGCGAGTCCGCCCGGCATCTTCGCGAGAAACATTCCGAATTACGGGAATGCCTTACGCCGGCTTGGTGATGAACGGCACCTTGAAGGTACCGGCCTTGATGTCGGCAAGTTTCGTTTCGTACAGCTTCATGGTGTCGGCCGGGACCTTCGATGCCCAGTCGGGGCTGATGATCATGTCCATGCCGCCGTTGCCGAGGCTGACGGAGTAATACTGCGCCTCCTTCTTGCCCGCCGCGACATCGGCCACCATCAAGGCGAAGACCTTGTCGAGGCGCCACGAGAACGATGACAGCACGGACTTGCCGACCTTCGACATGTCACCGACGTAGCCCGTCGAAACGTCGCCACCATCGTTCGCCGCTTCGATCTGGCCGAAGGTCGGGCCTTGGCCGCAGCCGACGAACATCGTCGCACCCGCTGACTTCTGGGCGAGAGCTGCCTCCTTCGCCTTCTGCACGTCGTACCAGTCGCCGACGGCCACGAAGGAACCAGTGGTTGCCGGGAGGACTTCCTTGGCACCGGCCAGGAAGGCCTCGTACATCGAGTAGCAGACCGGGATCTCGAACCCGCCGGCTCCGGCGACCTTGCCCTTCCCTTGAACGCCAGCAGCGAGAATTCCGGAGAGGTACGACGCCTCGAAGAACGGCTGGTCGTAGTCGCCCACGTTCGCCTTCACATCACCGAACCCTCCGGCATAGGAGAAGATCGTGTTGGGGAAATCTGCGGCCACTTTCTTCACGTCGTCGCCGTAGTTGAACGAGTGGGCGACGATCGGGTTGAAACCGGCCTCGGCGAGAGCGCGGAGCGCCCGTTCGGCCTCAGCACCGGGCGGCACGTTCTCCTGGAGCTGGATCTCGGAGACGAGCCCGGCCTTCTTGAGCTCATTGGCGCCGTTGAAGGCAGCTTCGCCCCACGAGCCGTCCGCCCATTCGGCCGAGTAGATCATGCCGAACTTCGGCAAGCCGGCGGCAGCGGGCGCCGCGGCGGATTCGGCGGCCGCTGCAGTTTCGACGGCAGCAGTGGTTTCGACGGCGGCAGCCGTCTCCGCAGCAGCTGTTTCGGGGGCAGCTGTCTCCGCCGCCGCGGTTTCGGCCGCTGCAGTGGTGTCGGAGCTCTTGTCGCTCGAACAGCCGGCGGCGATGAGGGAAAGCGAGAGAAGGGCGCCGACAAGGAACTTTCGGCGAGATCGGAGGAGTGGGGGCGTGGTCATGAGCGCAAACGTAGCTGAGCGAGACCATCCGATGTCGAGTCGGGCAATCACTCTTCACACTGCGGAAACGCATTCACCAGGGCCTTTCGCTTCCCGGGGTTCGCTCTGGCGGCCTAATCGACGTTCGACGAGGTCCCGTAGCGGATACCTCGCTCGATCAGCCAGCGCCGGTAGGCGAGGCTCATCTGGTCGGCTCGCTGGTGCAGCTCCGACGGTGCCAGGGGGAGGCGCACGGGACGCTGCGACTCGACGATGTCGACGTCCTGCTCGAAGATCAGCGCACCGAACGCGTTGAACGCGGCGAGGTCGGCTTCGGGGTTGTACGCGGTGGTGATCATCCACGCCCGGTTCGTTCCCTCGGTCTCGGGGCTCACCACGAGCAGGATCTCAAAACCCTCCCGTGCTCCCCCATCGGCCTCGCTCGGGATCTTGACCAGCCGCGCCGCGTACGGGTGCGACACACCATAGGTGTACGTAACAACGCCGCCCTCTCCGCCCGACGGACCGGGTTGGGGTTGGAAGAACAGGCAGTTGGTCGCCAAGAGCTCGCCCCCGACGACCCGGACGTCGTAGTCGGCCACGCCCGTTTCCGGAACCCGTCCGAGATACCCTTCGTGGACGAAGGGGAAATGCGCCATGTCGAGGAAGTTCTCCACGATGCGAGGGCCCGACGAGCGCACCCGCTTCGGCGCGCAGATGGTCGTGAGGCCCGGGTGGGCTTCGAAGGCGTCGTAGAAGGGGAGATTGCGGGGCTCGCTGCCGACACACACCCACCACAGACCGAACGCCTCCCGGACGTGAACGGCCGGCAGGCCGGCAGAAGCTGGAGGAGTCCGATCCGGATGTGCCGGCTGGTGGAAACAGCGTCCGTCGGCGCCGAACTGCCAACCGTGATAGCCGCACTGCAGCCGTTCGCCATCGAAGGAGCCAAAGCTCAGCTGGGCTCCCCGGTGCGGACAGGTGTCCTGGGTGACGAGAACGCCGCCATCGTTTCTGCGCAACAGCACGTAACGCTCGTCAAGCAACACGAAGGGATGCATCGATCCCGGCGTTACGTCCGCAGCACTGGCAACCGGGAACCATTCGTCGATGATCGGGTCGGGCCCCTCGACGACCTCTGCGCTGTTCCACGTTGCGTCCGCTCGTCGGGAGATGCTCACCGGACGGCCTGCGGAACCCGAGGCAGCCACGGTTGTTCTCCTCGAATCGTCGGGCGCTGCCGGGTAGATACCCGGCATGACGGTGAATCCGGGCGTCCGCTTGAATCGATCGGTCCAGCGGCGCAGCGCCGGGTAGTCGACCAGGCTGATGCCGCCCTGCTCAGCGAGCATCACGTCGGGGAAGAGCGCGAGATCGGCAATGGTCGGATGTGCGGCTCCGGCCACCCAGTCGCGGCCCTGCTGTTCCTGGAACCACAGGTGCTCGTCGAGGACGCGGAAGAGGCGGTGCGCTCCGGCGCGAACCGCGTCGATGTCGAAGGGGTAGCCGAGCGTGTCGTGCAGTCGCGCCCCCGACGCGGTGTTCGTCGTGCCCTCGGCGAAGAGCATCCACGATGCGACCTCGCCCAGAACTTCGGCGTCATGCGTCGGGTACCAGCGGCCGCTCGGGTCGTACTTCGCCGCCAGGTACACGAGGATCGCGTGCGCATCGCGGAGGATGTAGCCGTCGTCGTCGATCACCGGGATGTGACCGAGTGGGTTGATCTCGGCGAAGGCCTCGCCCTTGTGTTCCCAACCGGGGAAGAAGTCGATGAGGATCGACTCGAAGGGCACGTTGAGAATGCTCATCAACAGCCGCTGCTTATAGCAGTTGACCGAGAGTTCGTAGTCGTAGAGCTTGATCATCTCGTCACCTCGGGGCACTAGATGTCGAGTACGAGTCGAGGGGTTCGCGACCGCGACACACAGATGGTCATGCGGTCTCGAGCCGTGCGTTCGGATTCGTTGAGGTACACGTCTTGGTGGTCGGGTTCGCCGCCGAGCACCGCGACGACGCAAGTACCGCACGCCCCCTGCTCACAGGAGGAGGGCACGGCGACCCCGTTGTTCCGTAGAACCTCCATGATCGACGAACCCGGTGGAACGGAGAGGGTGAGGGCCGAGCGGGCGAGCTCCACCTCGAATGCGGTCGACGTGTCGAGTTGCGTGGTGTTCTTGAAGTACTCGAAATGGACCGCCCGATCGGGCCAGCCCGCCGCTGCAGCGGTGGCGCGCGCGGCGTCGAGCATCGGGCCCGGTCCACAGATGTAGACGTTCTCGCCCTCGCCCGGGCTTTCGAGCAGAGTGCGCAGTGCTTCGCCGGTGGCCGCCGGTGACAATCCGAAATAGAACGTCACCCGATCGCCGAGCACCTCCAGGATGTCGGCGAACGCAGCGTGATCCGGCGACTGGGCGAAGTAGTGCAACGCGAAGTCGAGCGAGCTCACCTGCAGGGCCTGCGCCATGGACAGCAGAGGTGTCACGCCGATCCCTCCGGCGATCAGCACCGTTCTGAACGAGTCGCGCCGCAAAGGGAAGTTGTTGCGCGGTTGCGAGATTGCGAGGAGGTCGCCTTCGCGCACGAGGTCGTGCAGGCACGACGATCCGCCACGCGACCCAGGTTCGAGCTTCACGCCGATGACGTAGCGGCCCTGCTCGCCAGGTCCGTTGACGAGGGAGTACTGGCGGACCAGACCGTTCGGTAGGTGCACGTCGATGTGGGCCCCCGGCTGGAAGGTCGGGAGTTGGCCCTCGACGGGTTCGAACTCGAACGAGACGATGCCTTCGCCCACCTGTCGTTTGCCGGCGACGACCACCGTCAGGTGTCCTCCAACCCGCCCGTCGACGGCGGTCTCTGGCATCGTCGACGGTTCGAGCGACACCTGGCCGATCCTTGCCACCATCGGCTCCGGTGTCGGCCGTTTCTTGGCCTCGGCCTCGAGGGCATCACGGAGCCGGTTGATCCTGGTTGAGTGATAGCGGAGGACCGCCAGTTCCGAGCCCGGCTCCGGTGACCGGCTCAGCACACTGCGGATCACCGACCTGGCCGAGTCGACCGGCTGTACGAAAAACACGATTGTGGACTTCGCCTCTCGAGCCTCGCCGAGCTGGATCGAGGTGAGTTCTATCCAACCGACGCCCCGGTTCGTGAGCGAGACCAGCGCATCGGCGTGTCCAGCCGTCCCGTGCCCGGCATCGGGGACCTCCGTTTCCGGGGCGAAGTGGTATGACGCCAACGCGTCGAGCACTACGTGCGGCTCGACGTTCGCCGGCACGGAACGCAGAGCGAACGGATCGCCCGTGTCGAGACTCGCGATCGCCGGGACATCACCTTGCGGTGCCTCCCCGGTCCACACGAACCCGTAGCGCTCGACCATTGGGAACGTGACGTTGCAGATCGTGCGCGCCGGGGCGTCTGCGGGATGGGCGGGAATATAGGTGCAGCCGGCCGATCGGTTGGCGTAGCGCCACCCGTGATACTGGCAGCGGAGTTCCCGTCCTTCGTTGTGGCCGAGCGTGAGGCGGACGCCGCGGTGGAGGCAGCGGTTCTCCCAGACGTTCACGTACCCGTCGTCGGCACGCCAGAGGGCAAGTTCGCGGCCGAGGAGCAGACCGTGGAAAACGTGTCGGGGCGGCAGGTCGTCGCTGCGGGCGATCGGGTACCAGTTGGCCGTCAGATCTTCCATTGCGGTTTCGCTCTCGACGTCTTCGCTGGAACTACGCGGCCGGAATGACGCCGTACGTCAGACCCTTGTCGGAGAGCCAGCGCCGGTAGTGAATGGCGCTCTTGTCGGCGCGGATCGGCGTTTCGGCACGTGGGTCGAGCGGGAGCCGCTTCGGATACTGGCTTTCGAGGATCGTCTTGTCCTGCCCGAAGATCAGCTGTTGGAAATGCCGCAGGGTGTTGTCGGTGCTCACGTCGTCGACCATGGCGAGGAAGTTGTGGGCGCGTATCCGTTCCTCGGTCATGGGCTGGTTGAACAGAGCGATCACGTCCAAGCGGCTCGGGTCGGCGTGCACCGACTTGTAGAGCATGACGCAGTACGGATGGGGCACCCGATAGGTGTAGTTGGTGACCTGGCCGCCGGCGGCGCTCGCCGCGGCAACCGGTTGGTAGAACTTGCAGCCCGTTGCCAGCACCTGTACTTCGGTGGTCTCGACGTTGTACTCGACCACTTCGGTGCGCGGCTCGATGCCGAGAAGCCCGGTGTGCACGTAGGGGAAGTGGCCCATGTCGAGGAAATTCTCCACGGCACGCGGGGCCGACACGCTCACCATGAGGCTCCCGCCGTTCAGGATCCGGCGGTCGGGTTCGTCGCACTCCGGGATATCGAAGATCTCGTGATCCGGATTGCCGAGGGTGGTCCAGAGGTACCCGAACTTGACCCGGGTCGGGAGCGCATCGGTCACCGTTGTGGGGTCCAAGTCCGCACCTGCCGCGGAGCCGACCAGACCGGAAGGATCGGCCTCGCTCCTCCAGACGACCGGTACGCCACCACTGTCGCGGGAGTAGCTGATCGCGTGGCCGAGGAGCAAGGTGCGGTGGAGCCGGCACGGGACGACTTCGTCGAGCGCGCTCAGCGGGTGCCATTCGTGGAGGACCACCGGGTCGACGAGCACAGGCGAACGCACAGGTCCAATATTGCACCCTCGCAGCGACGGTACGGCAGACGGGCAAGCCCCCTCCGCCGAACCGCTGCGCAGCGGTGCGGCCCGGCTCCTACGCTGGCGCCATGAGCTCTCCCCGTGCCGGCCAAGTCGCCCAGATCTCCGACCTCGAGGACATCGCGCAGCTCGTCACCTCGTACTACGCACTGAGCCCCAACCTTGCCGATCCGGCCCAGCGTGTCGCGTTCGGCACGTCGGGTCACCGCGGGTCCAGCCTGGACGCCGCATTCAACGACGCCCACATCGCAGCAACCACGCAGGCCATCTGCGAGTACCGCAACGGACAGGGCATCGGCGGTCCGCTCTTCCTCGGTCGCGACACCCATGCGCTGAGCGTCCCCGCCCACGCAACCGCGCTCGAAGTGCTCGCGGCGAACGGCATCACCACGATGATCGACGCCGCCGACCGCTACGCACCGACACCCGCGATCTCGCACGCCATCATCGCGATGAACCGGGGACGCGCAGCGACGGACACCGGGCGTGCTGATGGCATCGTCGTCACTCCGTCGCACAACCCACCCCGCGATGGCGGGTTCAAGTACAACCCTCCGCATGGCGGTCCTGCCGACACCGATGCCACGGGATGGATCGCCGGGCGGGCCAATGAGATTCTCGAAGCCGGCGGCAAGGGCATCAAGCGCATCACTCTTACCCGAGCCCTGGCGGCCGATACTACGCACACGTACGATTACCTCGGCACATACGTCGATGATCTCCCGAACGTCGTCGACATCGATGCCATCCGCGCCGCCGGCGTCCGCATCGGTGCGGATCCGCTCGGTGGAGCGAGCGTCGACTACTGGGGCGCCATCGCCGAGCGCCACCACATCGACCTCACCGTCATCAACCCCGTTGTGGACCCCACGTGGCGCTTCATGACCCTCGATTGGGACGGCAAGATCCGGATGGACTGCTCGTCGCCCAACGCCATGGCGTCGCTCATCGCCAACCGTGATGCGTTCCAGATCTCGACAGGCAATGATGCCGACTCCGATCGCCACGGCATCGTCACGCCCGATGGCGGGCTGATGAACCCAAACCATTTCCTTGCGGTGGCGATCGACTACTTGTTCTCGCACCGGAGCGGATGGCAGGCCGACTGCGCGATCGGCAAGACGCTCGTCTCTTCATCAATGATCGACCGGGTGGCGGGAGTGTCGGGGCGCCGCCTCATCGAGGTCCCGGTCGGCTTCAAGTGGTTCGTTCCCGGGTTGTCCGACGGATCGGTCGGCTTCGGTGGCGAAGAGTCAGCCGGCGCATCGTTCCTCCGCAAGAACGGCAGCGTCTGGACCACCGACAAGGACGGCATCATCCTCTGTCTCCTGGCTGCCGAGATTCTCGCCATCACTGGTTCGTCGCCGAGCCAGCACTACCGCCGTCTGACCGAATCTTTCGGCGACCCCGCCTATGCGCGCATCGACGCACCCGCGACACGTGATCAGAAGGCGTTGCTCGCCAAGCTCGCACCGGAACAGGTCACGGCCACTATGCTCGCCGGTGAGGCGATCACGGCGAAGCTGACCGCTGCGCCCGGGAACGGCCAGGCCATCGGCGGGCTGAAGGTCACCACCGAGAACGCCTGGTTCGCGGCACGCCCGAGCGGAACCGAGGACGTCTACAAGATCTACGCCGAATCCTTTCGAGGACCCGAGCACCTCGTCGAGGTCCAGGCCGCGGCACGGGCGCTCGTGAGCGAAGTCCTCGGCGCCTGAGGGCATCTCGACTTCTCGAGTTCTGCGGAGCGCCTTCTGACGGCCACACGCCCTTCGTACGGCCGACACGTTGCCGAATGAGCGTGAGGCTCATGACTTTCAAGCTCACTCTTCGCCCGGTAGCCGTTGCGGGAGCCCTCCTGGGGCTTTCCGTTGTGTCGATCCTCTCCGGCACGTCGGCAACCGCACAGACCTCCGACGAGAAGTTCACCGTTGGGTTGATCGGTGACTACAACTACGGGCCGCTCAACGGCCCGCTGTGGCAGGAGAGCGGGCGGATGGTCGCCGACATCAACGCGAACAAACCGAGCTTCGTCATCCACAATGGAGACATCAAGGCGGGAAGCTCCGAGTGCACCGACGCCACGGTCACTGCGACCAAGGCGCAGTTCGACAGCTTCAAGATGCCGCTCGTCTACCTCTTCGGCGACAACGAGTGGACGGACTGCCACCGCATCCTGTCGAGCAACCCGAGGTCCGCCTTCGGTGATCCGTTCGAACGGCTCGAAAACCTGCGGACGACCTTCTACTCGTCGAACCGCACCCAGGGAACGAACCCGTTCACGGTCACCCGACAGGCCGACGTGGACCAGCAGTTCCCAAGCTACGTCGAGAACGTCCGGTGGAAGCGCGGACCGGTGATGTTCATCGGTCTGAACATCCCGGGGAGCAACAACAACTGCGAGAGTCCGTATCAGACGACAAGAGTTCCGAGCCTCTACGAATGCAAAGTTCGTGAACCCGCGGTCCTCAAGTGGTTGAGCGACTCCTTCGCCGAAGCAAAGCGACTGCAGGCGAAGGCGGTCTTCATCGCCATGCAGGGGAACCCGGACTTCGAAAACAGGAACGTTGATATGCCCACCTACGACAACAACGGGTACAAGAGATTCCTGAAGACCCTCCAGAACGAAGTCGTGCAGTTTCCCGGGCAGGTGGTGCTCACCCATGGTGACAGCCACACCCAGCACATCGACAAGCCACTGACCGATGTGATCGACGTTCGGGACCCATCGGCGAAGGGCAAGGTCATCGGTTCGCTTCTGCGCGTGGAGACGTTCGGCAATCCCGAGACCCACTGGATCAAGATGACGGTCGACCCCGCTTCGAAGGATCTCTTCACGTTCGAGCGGATGACCGTCGCCGGCAACCCTGCCCCGAAGGCCCTACCGAACTGACGAGACGGTCAACCGGGAAGGCAGAATGGCGGTTTGCACCAT
This sequence comes from Acidimicrobiia bacterium, assembly GCA_031423635.1. Lineage (GTDB taxonomy): Bacteria > Actinomycetota > Acidimicrobiia > Acidimicrobiales > JANYDT01 > JANLQX01. The sequence continues at coordinate 31,294 of JANPFX010000192.1, forward strand.
GGGGTGCTGGCAGTACCCAGGAGGCCAACGTGTTGACTCGGAAATCCGGCTATCTCACCGTTCGTGACCGCGACGACACCGACATCCCGCTCGCCACCCGTGAACTCCAGCGTGAAGGCTTCACGCTCCTGGCCCAGGTGTTCTCACCATCAGAGGTGAGCGCGCTTGCCAACGAGATATCGGCAGTCTTCGACGACGTCGAGCCTGACATCCGTTCGACCCGTGTCGCCGATGGACACTTCGAAGCGTTCCGCTACGAGATGCTCAACCGGAGCGCAATCGCCCAGCAGGCGATCGGGCACCCGGCGATTCTGTCGGCCATCGAGCCCCTGCTCGGCGAGGACTGCCACGTGATCGCGAACACGGCGTGGCGCCAGCCGGCCGAGGACAACCGGCACGGAGGACGCTTCTGGCACATCGATTCGGGTCCTCACGTCCCGCGTCCGGCGGATGTCCCGTGGGACGAGCGGATCCCCTATCCGATCTTCGCCGTGGCCTGTCACATCTTCTTGATCGACTGCCCGCTCGAATGCGGGCCGACGGGCGTGATCCCCAAGAGCCACACCTCTGGCCAGGCGCCTCCCCGTGATCGCGCTGCGGACGACACGCTCACGTGGAATGGTGTCAGTCCGGTGCCGATCGTCGCCAAGGCCGGTGATGTGTCGTTGTTCGTCTCCGACGCTTGGCACCGTCGCCTGCCCAGCCTCGAGGGCGACCCCGGCCGGTTCTTCCTCCAGGTGCACTACGGACGACGCGACCTTGCCCAGCGGATCCGCACGACCGACCGGGCGAACCATCTGTCCGACGCGGCGATCACCCGGGCAACGACGGCGCGGGAGCGGTCACTCATCGGGCTGCACCAGCCGGGCTTCTACGACGGGTAAGGCCGGCGAGGCCTCACGACCCGTCCACTGGGGTCGGCTGGAACCTATAGATCGCCGGCCCGTCCGCGGTTGGGTGGAACACCACGGAAACCGCCATGCCGATGTGGACATCGTCGACGTCACAGCCGACGATGTTGGTCAGGACCCGAGGGCCCTCCTCCAACTCGACGTAGGCCACGACGTAGGGACTGTGCTCTGCCCACACGCCCGCGCCCTTACGAGTGATCGAGAACGAGTAGATGGTTCCCCGCCCCGATGCAGGCACCCATTCGACCGACGACGACGCGCACAGGGGGCAGAAGCTCTTCGGGTACCAGATCGTCGCACCGCACTCCACACAGCGCGGCAGCACGAGCTGTCCGGCCGCGGTCGCTTCCCAGAACGGACGCGTCTCGATGGTGACATCGACGTTGCGCACCGGCAGCGAACTGCTCATGACGTCCTCCCGAGGATGAGCGTGGCGGACCCCGTCCGGGTGCCCAGGTTGCCGCCGGTGCCGTGCGCGAGCGCGAGCTCGCAGCCGGGCACCTGCACAGCAGCATGGGCTTCGCCTCGAAGTTGTCGAACGGCCTCGATGATCTTCGTCATGCCACCCCGATTGGACGGATGGTTGTTGCAGAGTCCACCACCGTCGGTATTGAAGGGCAATCGGCCACCGGCCTCGAGCGCGCCCGATTCGACGAAGGCACCGCCCTTCCCCTTGTCGCAGAACCCCAGATCCTCGAGCGTCTGCAGCACGGTGATCGTGAAGCTGTCGTAGATCGAGACGTACTGGATGTCTGCTGGGGTCACCCCGGCCTCGACGAACGCTCGCGGACCCGACCACACCGCAGCGGTGTGGGTGAGGTCGACACGTCCATTCGCGCTGTGCTTGATCGCCTCGCCGTGCCCGAGCACCGATGCGCATCGATCCGGCCGGGCAAGGTCCCGCGCCACGTCGGGGCTGACGACCACAACAGCTCCCCCGCCGTCGGTGATGACGCAGCAGTCGAGTCGATGGAGCGGATCGGCGACCATGGGCGAACCGAGCACCTGCTCGACCGTGACGACATCGCGAAGGAAGGCGTTCGGATTGTGTGATGCATGTTTCGACGCCGCGACCTTGATCATCGCCAGCTGGCTGCTCGTCGTCCCGAACTCGTACATGTGGCGGGCGGCGGCCAGCGCGTACATGTTGGGGACGTTCGAACCCCACTGCGACTCGAACGGGCCTTCGGGTGCGCTCGCACCGCCCGCACTTCCACCGGGGGCGCCGCCTCCCGTCCGGGGCTTGCCTCCGAGGGTGATCAGCGCCACCCGGCACTTGCCCGCCGCGATTGCGGCCGCCGCATGGCCGACGTGGGCGAGGTACGACGAGCCGCCAGTTTCGGTGGTGTCGGTGTAGTTGACCCGCAGACCGAGATAGTCCGCCATCGAGATGCCGCCGAACCCGGGGGCATCGCCGGCGCAGAAGTAGGCGTCGACATCAGAAAGAGCCAGTCCGGCATCGGCGAGGGCGCCGACGGCAACCTGGGCGTGGATCTGCGGAAGGCTCAGATCAGGGAGATGGCGGCCGGGGTGTTCGAAGACCCCGGCGATCTTGGCGAGGTGTCGGTCGTCGCGAGCCATGGGGTGGAACCTAGCGGTGGACCCGCCGCGACTTCGAACCCACGGCCTCCTTTCGTGCACGACTTCGGAAGTTTTCGCCACAACCGCTAGCTTCAGATTCGCAACGCCTGAGCCCGATGAGAGAGGAGCCTCGTGTCCATACGGATCGATCCCGATACCGGCCTGAAGGTATTCGCCACACGGGCGGCCAAGGCGACAGACAAGATCGTGGGCAAGGGCTATTCGATCCTCGACGACGAGTCGCTCACGACGCTCCCGCCGCCTCCACCGGGTGCGGTGTTCAGCGCCGAAGAACAGGCGAAGTACCAGGCGTACAAAGAGGCGCGGCGTGGCGCGGCCGATTACATCCCGATCGACGGTGCCTTCAGTTCGTACCTGAAGGACGTCTACTCCGCCGACCCCGTGCCTCGAGTGGCGCTCACCGACGCATGCGAGGTCCTCGTCGTCGGCGCCGGCTTCGCCGGGCTCCTCCTCTGGTATCGGCTGCGCGCCGCGGGGTTCATCGACGTTCGGTTCTGCGAGAAGGGTGGCGACGTCGGCGGCACCTGGTACTGGAACCGCTATCCCGGGGTGGCGTGCGATGTGGAGGCCTACAGCTATCTGCCGCTGCTCGAAGAGATGGGATACATCCCGTCGATGAAGTTCGCATCGGGGTTCGAGATCCTCGAGTACTGCCAGGCGATGGCTGACAAGTTCGGCTTCTATGACCACTGCCTGTTCCACACGACGGTGGAGAACACGGAGTGGGACGAAACGACCGGCCTGTGGACGGTGCACACCGACCGCGGAGACGCAATGCGGGCTCGCTACGTCATCCTGGCCAACGGCATCCTCACCAGTCCCAAGTTGGCCCGCATCGAGGGGATGGAGACCTTCCGGGGTGACGCGTTCCATACCTCACGCTGGAACTACAACATCGACCTCGAAGGCAAACGCGTCGGGATCATCGGGACCGGGGCGACGGCGGTACAGGCGATTCCCCAGCTGGCCAAGTTTGTCGGCGAGCTCTACGTGTTCCAGCGCACACCTTCGACCATCGACGTGCGTGATCAGCGGGCGACCACCGACGAAGAGATCGCCGCGTGGGCCGACGAACCGGGGTGGGCCCGCGCGCGGCGCGCACGCTTCTCGAAGATCTCCGCGGGACGCACGGCCATCAAAGCCAACGACGACTATCTCGCTGGCAAGGTGGCCGACTTCAAAGAACGCAAGGAACACGAACGACAGCTCTCACCGGACGAGATGATCGACAAGCAGCTCGACACCAACTTCCGCATCATGGAACAGGTGCGGGCGCGCGTGGACGTGATCGTCAAGGACCCCAAGACGGCGGAGGCACTCAAGCCGTACTACCCCTACGGCTGCAAGCGCCCCACGTTTCACGACGAGTACCTGCCGACGTTCAATCGACCCAACGTATTCCTCGTCGACACCGCGCCGACGGGCGTGAGCCACATCAATGAGCGGGGCGTTGTCCACGACGGTGTCGAGTATCCGCTCGACGTGCTGATCTACGCCACGGGCTTCCAGTGGATGGCCACGTCGACGTTCAACATGATCACCGGCCAGGGCGGTCGCACGTTGAGCGAGAAGTGGAAATCCGAAGGCACGAAGACGTTCCTCGGCATTCACAGCCACGGCTTCCCGAACCTCTTCATCGTGACCGGGCCGCAGGGCGGAGGCGGGAGCTTCAACTTCACCGACGCCATCGAACAGCATGTCGAGTACATCGCTTGGCTGCTCACCACAATGCGCGATCGAGGCGTCAACGTGGTCGATGTGCGCGAGGAGCCAGAGATCGCGTACGCGCAACACTGCCGGGAGGCAGACATCGCAAGCGCGAAGTTGCGGGACTGCCTGTCGTATTACAACGGCCACGGCGACGCCGAGCCGGGGAGCCTGGCCTACTACGGCGGCAGCGCATGGCACCGCTGGCGCAACCGCGCCCAAGAGACTCTCGAGCCCTACGTCTTCACCACCGCGGACACCGGCTCCTGAGGGCGCCAAGGAAGGGCCGCGACCAGTGCGGCAACGCCGTCGGTCTTCGTATCGGTCCTACGCGCCCGTGGAGTTGATGAGCCGGAGTATCGGCTGGCTACGACGCATCGCCGAATCGGAGGCGGGATCCCAAGGAAACCGACCTGATCGATCGGGCCAGAGGATCTGCATCACCTGCAGTTCGTCGTGAAGTCCGCGTTCTCGAGCGAAGCGACAGGCGTCGAGCACGTAGTCGGTTGTGGCCACGACTCGTTCGGGTACGGGCAGAAGCTGCACGGCCTCGTCATGTTCACCTCGGAGCACCCCGTCCCAATCCTCGGCGACGTGATTGATGAGATGAGCGCATTGGCGCGACGGCATTCCAACGACGATCAGCTCGGGCAGACCGCTTAGTACGCGGCCGATCGAGTATGCCCACGAAATCTCCCCAGGCGAACCGATCACGCCCCGAATGGCCATGCCTGTGCGGGCTACGACTTCGCCAACGCCTCGCCACTCTGCGTCCGGATCGAACACCTCACCGCGGGCTTCGGCTTCGCACCCGATGCAGCCGCACTGGCGACGGGGCGGTGAATCAGGGTCAGCGAAGCCACTTGGGGTGAAGCGGCCGCGGTTCGGGCGGGACGATGAGCGATGCTTGTGCCGAGTCATGTCGACACTTTGCCGAGGAGGGTCTGACAGTCCCCATCACCCCGCAGCCCGAACCGAGGTTGGCCCGGACCAGCTCCATCAGCTGAACTGGATCGCCGCCGGGAACGAGCCGAAGTTGCCGGTCGCAACGCCATTTCGCGTGCTTCCCGTGAACGATGGTGCTCCGGGGATTGCGGTGATCGTGAACGTCCCTCCGGCGGCGAAGCTCGCCTTTCCGGCGTGCACGGCGGCGGGGCACATCGCCGAATCTGCGGTGTAGAGGTCAGTGCCCCACGCCTGGCCCGCCTGCGCCGGATCAGCCAACGGAGCGCACCTGAACGAGTACGTGGGTCCGTACTGGAAGCCGCTGAGGGCACGGAGGTTGTCGCGCCAACCGATGACGCTCACCTGCCCGGGTCCGGGAAGCACCGCCTTGACCTCTGTGGCCGACCCCGCCCCGCCAGCAGCGGGAGACCCTCCTGCTGTCGTCGGGGTGGGCGCAGCACCCGCCGTCGACCCGCCTGCCTCGCAACGCGGTCGGGCGACGGCAGCAGGAAGCACCTTGATCTGGGCGTCGAGGACGTCGAGGTCGACCCACGCCTGGTTTCGCTTGGCGAGCGACTGGCGACGGTTCGTGACGATGTCGAGCAGCGCGTAGCGGTCCTTCTGCTTCTTCTCGAGCAGCGCCGTGAGCGTCGCCCGGTCAGTCGAGGCAATGCATCCGGCTACGGCGACTGACCCCGTGGCACCGGAGCCGCCGGCCGACGACGAGTCGCCCGAGGATGCGCCGGCCCCGCCGCCCGACCCTCCTCCGGCAGCGCTGCCGGCCGCGTCCGGCGGGAGGCCACCTGCCTGTGGGAGCGGCGCCACGCGGGGGCGCACGCGCGAGGACGGCTTCGTCCCGTAACAGCGGATGTCGTCGATGTCCATCACGAAGTTGCAGCACTCACGGAGCGAGCGCTTACCGTTCAGCTTCGGCTTCGATGTGAGGCAGTCGTTGCGCGCCACGCCCGGCTCAACGGCACCGGCGCGGGCGATCGACACACCGCGCATCGTCGACAACGTCGTCATCAGCGTGACCACAACGACACGACGGAACGCGCTCAGTCGCGTGGAATTCGGGTGAAACTGTGCGGACATCAGGCGACTCCCCGTCTCGAATGGCTACAAGCACGGTGTCGGATTACGTCGTCGCTGCCCATCGTGGCAGCACGACATTGCCGGGCTGGCGCACTGAGTCAGAAGGTGCGGTTACGTCGATCTCGGACACGCACGCAGTACAAGGAATCAGAGCGCTTCGTGGTGACCGGAGCCTCTCCGTTGATGCGTTACCGACCCGTTGCCCCGGCCATCACGGCGAGGAACTCGTCACGGTCCGGTCCGAGCTTCGGTAGAGGCGGGCGTTCGTCCTTCGCCGCGTGAGCCGCCATCGAACCCGCGAAAACCTTGGGGTTCGCCAAGAGCGCATCAGGCGCGTCGAGCATGTTGAAAGCCCGGAAGAAGGCTCGAAACACGTCCGGGTCGGCGCGGGTCGCGGGAATCAATCCGTTGATGATGAAGTCACGCGTCGCCGAAGCCATGGCGTCGGGCTCGGCGCCGTCGTGCATTGCCGCGTGCATCTTCATCCGGTCTGCGTCTTGTCGGACGGCCAGGGCGTAGTGCGGTTCCAACTCCGTGCGCGTTGCGGCGTCCATGGCGAGCGATAGCGCGACACGGTCACGGCCGTGCTGGCGGAGCGCGTCGGAAAGCGCATCGGCGGCGATCCCGGCCTGCGAGCAGCCCTTCCCGTACCAGGGGTTGGTGGCCACTGCGGCGTCACCGATGACCACGACGCCAGTTGCCACCGGTTGACCGTCCACGACAAAGCGGCGGATGCGATTTCGTAAGCGCGCCATCGATTCGACACCAGTGATCGGTTCGGCAAGGCCGTCGACGGTCCACGGCGCGAGGGGCTTCAACGTGCGGATCGCCGCTTCCCACGCACGTTCGTCACGGATCGCCATCAACTCGCGATCGTTGGTCGGCACACCGAAGGTGATGGAGAACGTGCCGTTGTCGCCGTAGAACCCGGCGAACGCCGTGTAGCCGAGATCTCCGCCGGCACCGTCCTTGGTGAGCAGCGGAAGTTCCTGACCATCTCGAAGCCGATAGAACCGCGAGAGGTAGAGGATTCCCGCTTCACTGACTTCCTCGACCGGTTGGACCTCACCTCCAAGGGCACGCGTCCACTCCATGACCGGTGAGTTGCGGCCACCGCCGATCACCACGAGGTCCGCGTCCACGGTGGTCCCATCCTCCAGCCGCACGCCTTGGACATCGGTCCCTTCGGCGAGAAGACCGGCCACCCCGACGCCTCCCCGCCAGACGACGCCGGGTTCGGCGGTCACAGCATTGCGGAGCACCCACTCGATGGTGAGACGCCGGCAGCAGAGCAGCACCAGGTCGTCGTCACCGGGCCTCGGCTCTCGGTCGGTGATGTCGGGCGGCAGGATGCGCTCCACGCTCAGCTCAGTGGCACCCTGGGCAAGGAGCGCGTCGAGCACATCGGGCGCGCGTTCGCGCAGGATTCGCCGGAGCCGGGCGAGGATGGCGTGCGACTGGCGCGCATGGGCTGCGCCGCGTCGGTCCCAGTGGTCGAACGCCTCATCGGCGGTGGCGGGCACGTCGGTGTCATCGCGTTCGAAGACCGTCACCCGGTGCCCATCGCGCGACAGCATGAGGGCAGCGAGCAGGCCGGCCATGCCACCACCGACGACGGCAACGTGCTGGGGGTCGTCTACTGGTCGAGCGGTGGCGGCGTTGGTCATGAGAAGCTCCGGAGGAAGTCGATGAGCGCCGCGTTCACTTCGGTGGGGCGCTCCTGTTGGGTCCAGTGTCCGCATCCTTCGAGGATGAGCGAACGGTGCAGCTTCGGCAGGGTCCGTTCGAACGCGGCGATTGCCGGCGCGCCCATCACCGTTGCGCCGTCCCGATCGCCTCCGATGAACAGTGCGGGCACGTCGATCTTCGCTCCTCGGAATGCGGCGAAGTCTTCCCAGTCACGGTCGACGTTGCGGTACCGATTCAGCGGACCGCGAAAACCCGAGTGCTCGAACTCGTTTGTGTACATAGCAAGGTCGGTCTCGGTGAGCCAGGCCGGCATCGTGTCGGGTCGCCGGAAACGGTCCTTCATACGGGCGCCGCGTGGAATCGTCCCGACGGTACCCGACGGGTCCGGCGGGGGAGCGTCGCCGGAGATACTGAACATGAACCCGAAGAGCCAGTCGCGTATGTCGGCTTCGATCTCGGCTTCGGCCCGACCAGGTTCCTGGAAGTACTCGATGTAGAACTCCTCGTCGCCGGCCATGGCCCGCATCCTGGTGGTCGGGCGAATATCCGTTGGTGGAGCGAACGGCACTGACAGGCCCGCCACTGCAGTGAAGACATCGGGTCGCAGCAGCGCCGAGTTCCACGCGATCGGCGCTCCCCAGTCGTGTCCGATGATCGTTGCGGTGCCGGCTCCGAGCACCGACACCAGGGCGACGTTGTCGGCGACGAGGCGAACCATGCGGTAGTCCTCGACGGCGAGTGGTTTTGACGATCGACCGTAGCCACGCACGTCGATCGCAACGGTTCGGTATCCGCCCTGGGCGAGTGCCGGGAGCTGGTGGCGCCACGAATACCACGACTCGGGGAAGCCGTGGATCAGGAGAACGAGCGGCCCTTCACCTGCTTCGACGAAATGGATCCGGGTCCCGCCGATGTCGACCACGTCGGAACGGCACCCGGCCGGGAGCAGGTCGGTCATCACTAGTGTCCCGAATCGTAAGTCGCTCGCGGAATTCGCGAGTCAGATTTCGTCGTGGCAAGGACGCAGGAGGCAGCGCCTGCCTTGTCCAACCGCAACGACGAGGACGCCGCCACGGCGGGATCTGGCCGAGAATTCTGCAGCGGACATGTGATTCGGGACACTGGCCCAGCGTGGCACGCCGAGCGCGGCAACGCCGAGTCAGCGGGTGACGATCTGTCCGGCGCGGGCGTCAGCGACGTAGCCCGAATCGGCAGTCCACGTGATCTCACCGTTGACGATCACCGTGTCGATTCCCTCCTGACGGCGGATCCATCGGATGCTTTCGCCCGGGAAGTCGTCGGAGGCCACCTCGGGGCCGCGACCGATGCGCTCGGCGTCGAACACCACGACATCGGCGGCGTAGCCGGGTGCCAGCAACCCCCGACCTTTGAGGCCCCAGATCGTGGCGGGGTCGAGCGTGATCTTCTTGACGGCCTCTTCGAGAGTCAACGACTTTGTCGTACGGACGAACTCGGAGAACAGGAAGCCGGTGTCACCGAACGTGGAGAAGGAACCGACATGGGCGCCACCATCGGATGCGCCCACATGCACCAACGGGTTGGCCAGCAGCGCCCCGATCACTTCGGAGTTGTTGTGCCCGACCGACGCCCGCATGAACCAGGTGCCGAGTTCTTCGTCGAGCGCAAGGTCGACGACCGTGTCGCCATGCGTCGCGTCGCGTTCGCGAGCGATGTCGTCGATGGTGCGACCGACGAAGTTGCGATTGCGGTCGTGGACCACGTCGCGCACGACGAAAGCGCCAGCGCCGAGACCGGCGTTGGGACGCGCCGCCAAGGCATTCATCTCGTCGACGAGCGCCTGACGGCGGTCGATGACCGCGGCGAGCTTCTCGGCGCGGTCAGGAATCGAGGCGACCTGCCACCATGACGGCATCGTCAGCAGCATCAGGCTGCGCTGATCGAGCGTGAAGCTGATGTCGATCGGGCGGGTCTGCACCTGCGGCCACACCGCTGCTCCGCGTACGCGTGAAGCCTCGACCGCGGCCATCACCTTCTCGACGCCATGGTGGTTCGCGTCGGAGTGGAACAGCGGTGACAGCGTTGTCGTGATGCCGTGTCGTAGCGAGAGCTCGGCGAGCTGTTCCACGCGCGCAACAGTGAGATCGGCGTCGAAGAACTCGTGGACGATCTGCAGCACCCGGTCGTACTCACCGAGCACTGCAGCCAACGCATCGAGTTCGTCCGGTCCGGCCCAACGGCTGGGCACGGGGCGATAGGTCTCGTCGATATCGACGAAGCTCGTCGACATGCCGACGGCGCCCGCCTCGAGACACACCCGCAGGAGGTCGGCTAGCGCGCCGATCTCCTCGACGGTTGCGACGCGCTGTTGAGCGTCGGCGCCCATCACGTACATCCGCAGCACCGAATGCCCGACGAGCGGAGCGACGTTCAACGCGATGTTCTCCGACAACGCGTCGAGCCATCCTCCGAAGCCTTCGCCCCAGCGCCAGTCCACTCCAGAGTCGAAGGCGGCTTCGGGCATTTCCTCGATGAGGCGGAACATGCGGCTGAACGCTTCGCGTTGTTCGGTCCGCAGAGGTGCGAGCGAGAGCGAGCAGTTCCCGGGGACGACGGTCGTGACGCCGTGTTCGATCGCGGGAAATGCGTACGGGTCGAAGCAGAGTTGCGCGTCGTAATGCGTGTGCGGGTCGATGAATCCCGGGGCGACGATCTTGCCGGTGGCATCGATCTCGCGATGCGCATCGCCGGCGCGACCACCGACGGCCACCACGACGCCCTCACGGATCGACACGTCGCCCCGCCGGCCGGGAAGGCCGGACCCGTCGACGATGAGACCGTTACGGATGACGAGATCGAGCATGGTTCCCCACGGGTAGTTGTTCGAGTGCCGGGAGCACGATGCTCCAGGGTTGTCCGACGAGTTTGTCGATCGAGCTGACTCCAGCCCGGTCGAGCGACGCGGTGCACGCCTCTTCGTCGAGCGAGATGGTCGTCGTGCCGCCGTTGTCGTACGTGAGCTCCACCTCGATCTCGGCCCGGCCGTCATGGCCTCCCGCGAGCGTGGCGCGACTGATGATCGCGGTCATGGCGCCGTCGGCGCCGGAGGGGGCTCGATGAAGACGATGTCGCTCGGGAGGAGTCCAACAGCACGGCCGAGGCCGGCACGCGCCGCCAGGTGGAGGTTCCACGAGAGGAGCTGCTGACCTGCGTCCTCCATGCCCTGCAGTTCCCGCGCGGCGATCGCCGCGAGGTCATCACCTACCTGCGGAAAGACATAGCTACGAGCTGCCATTGGCTCAGCGTAGGGCGAGACGCTTCAAACTCAGAAACCCGGATCTGCGCAAAGCCTTCCCCGAGGCCCTAGCCGAGAACGTATCTGCGGACCGGGGACGCTGTGGCAGTCGCACATCACCCTGGTGAGGCAACGCCGTTCCAACCCTCTGCTACGTTCCGCTGATCGAAGCCGAGATGGCGAGCTCAGGAGCACAGTGAGCAGAATCATCCTCATCGTCGGTGGGCCCGGCGCGGGAAAGTCGACCTTGAGCCGACTCGTCGCAGAGCGGTACGAACGAAGCATGTACCACGAGGCAGATCGCATTCGTCAGTCCGTCGTCAAAGGTTTCGCGATTCCCCAGTTGCCGTATTCGCCCGGCGATCTCGAGCAGTTCGGGCTCGGGCGCGACGCATCAACATTGATTGCCACGTCCTATTGCGATGCCGGTTTCACGGTGATCGTCGACGACACCTTCGCCTGCCATGTGACTCCCGGCTACGCGACCCTCGTGGCGGATGAGCGCACGGTCGCGGTTCGTCTGAGACCCTTCATCTCGGGCGAGGAGTCGCCGATAGATGCAAGATTGCGGGGCCGCCCCCGTGGTGGTCAGTCGCCGAGAATCCAACAGGAGAAGAGTTGCCAACGTTC
>JANPFX010000193.1:0-13980 GCA_031423635.1 Acidimicrobiia bacterium
CGGCAGTCCGGGAGTTCGGCCCGACCGCCCGGATCGACATGGGCAACTGGCAGGGGTGGCTGTTGGATCGCAACGGCCAACCTCTCGTTGCAGCCGAGGTCACCCTCCGCTATCGGACTTCGACCGATCTCGGCGACTTCCTCCAAATCGGCCTGACGGCGGTCGGGCAGAGCGATGTCGTCACCGAAATCCCGGTCCCGAAGACTCCGGAGGGGGCCGACGGGTTCCGGACGGTGTCGATCCCGGTCGCCCAGTTCTCGCCGAGCCTCGGTTTCTTCCAGATCCGGTTGCGGCCGAACCGCCAGCTTCCGATCGGCACGATCGTCGAGTTCGCGTCGATCGAGGCGAAGGCCGGGGTGGCGGCACCCGTCGGGCCCGCCATGACGTCGGCGAAGGCGACCGTCACGATCGATTGCCAATCACCGAAGCGCAAAGCGATCGACCCCCGCATCTACGGCATCGGGTTCTCCGGCGCGAGCTACCTCACCGCTGACCCGTCGAAGCTCGGAGCGACGATCAATCGGTGGGGAGGCAATCCGACGTCGCGCTTCAATTGGAAGCTCGGCAACGTCTGGAACGTCGCGCTCGACTACTACTGGCGCAACGTCACGATTGCGGACAACACCAGCAACGCGTTGGAGACGTTCTTTGCCAAGAACAAGGAGGCCGGGCGTCTGAATGCGGTGACCGTGCCGATGCTCGGCTGGGTCGCCAAGGACGCCTCCTCCTATTCGTTCCCGGTCTCGTCGTTCGGACGCCAGCAGGCGACCGATCCCGGCAATGCCGACATCGGCGACGGGCGGTCCGCCGATGGCAAGAAGCTTCCGCCGCCCGATCCGAGAACGACCAGCGTGGCGGTCGGGCCCGACGACATCCGTCAATGGGTCGCGTCGTCGCTGAAGGATCGCACCAACATGTACTTCCTCGATAACGAGCTCGAGTTGTGGAACGACACGCACCGTGACGTCCACCCGGACGCAACCACGTACGACGAAGTGCTCGACAAAGGAGTTCGCTACGCCACTGCAATCAAGGCGGCCGACCCGAGGGCGGTCGTCGCTGGACCCGCGTCGTGGGGTTGGCCTGCGTACTTCTACTCGGCCGCCGATGCCGAAGCGGGGTTCGACAAGGCTCCGGACCGCAAGTCGAAAGGCGACGTCCCACTCCTTGCGTGGTATCTGCGCAAGATGAAAGAGCAGCAGGACCGGACCGGTCAGCGTCTGCTCGACGTGTTGGACATCCACTTCTACCCTCAGCAGACCAACGTCTACGGGGGCGGAGTCGGCGGTCTCGATCCGGCCACGGCGAAGCTTCGGATCCGTAGCACGCGGGCGCTGTGGGACCCCGCCTACGTCGATGAATCGTGGATCGGCGAGCCGGTCGCACTGCTGCCCCGCATGCGCAAGCTCATCAACGACAACTACCCGGGCACGGGCCTGTCGATCGGCGAGTGGAGCTTCGGCGGTGAGGGGCACATGAGCGGTGGACTCGCCACGGCCATCGCACTCGGTCGATTCGGGAACGAAGGCGTCACGGCGGCGTTCTACTGGACGGCGCCGCCGGCGAACAGTCCGACGTTCTGGGCGTTCCGGGCGTTTCGGAACTACGACGGGAACGGGGGAAGGTTTCTCGACAACTCGTTGGAGACGACCAGTTCGTCCGACGCCGTTTCGGTGTTCTCGTCCGCGAACGCGGACGACTCCGAGTTGGTGAGCGTGTTCGTGAACACGGACCCAGAGAAGGCGTTCAACGCTTCTGTGACGACGCGGAACTGCGGTCCGCTTTCGAAGGTGAAGACGTATACCTTCGACGGCGCGCCGACCGGGTTTCGTGGGGGCCGGCCGACGGGCGAGTCCCCGAACGTCATCGGCCTGCCGCCGTACTCGCTCGTTGTCGTGACCGCGTCGATGCGCTGACATGTCCTCGCTGAGCCGTCGTTCAAGTCTGTGCGGCGCGATGCCGAAGCTATCGACGTGACCATGATCGAGCTTGCCGGTGCCAATGCCGCCGCGCCGACTGAAGGAGGTCGGATGTCCGGAGATTCTCCGAACGAGACGTCGGGGCCGCCCGGCGGACGTCTTGCCTTCGACGAGACCATGGCGGGTCTCACGCTCGACGAGGTGAGCGTGGTCCTCGTCGGCGACCGTCCCCTGCTGGTGCCGCTCAGCGCGGGCCTCGCCGAACGGAGCGGCTTCACGGTGATCGAGGTCAGCGACGAGTCGTTGCTCTCGCTCGGCGTCCTGCCCCGCCGTGGACCGGTCGCCGCGGTCGTCGACGTCATCTCCCCGGATACGCCCCCCGTCGAAACGTTTCCGCCGACACCCGAAGGAGCGTCGCAGGTCGCGTCGAGCCGTTCGTCAGGCGAGGCCGCGACCGGTACCTGGGCGACCTGGCCGAGCGTCGATGGAGGCGCTGCGTCCGCGGTGGTCCCCGGTTGGCCGGGGCAGGTTCCGCGAACCCCTGACGCCGCGCCCACCCCGACGGCCGAGCAGGGCACCCGCGCCTCGTCGGAGCGTCCCGCGCCGCTTGCCTCCGCGCTGAGCGAGACCCCCGTGGAGACCGCCCGGCCGATCAACGCGATGGCCGCATCGCACCTCGATTGGGAGCCCGGCGCGTTGGGCTGGCCCTATGTCGATCGCCGCGTGGATGCGCCGTCGTCCCATCCGGACGCTGCGGCAACGTCGCCGGCCCCCCGTTCGCTGACCTCGGGCCGCCCCGTGAACAACGATGCACCGATCGAGATCGTCTTGCGCGGCAGCGAAGTTGACGACAGCGACCTCATCATCGAGCTTCGTGACGTGGCCACGATCTCCCTCGCCCCGATCACGATTGGCGTCGCAGCGATGTCGCTCACCGTCGTGAGCGGGCCGCGCGGGAGTGGCAAGACCTCGCTGCTCAGGCTTCTCGCCGGGTTCGATGCGCCGACGCAGGGCAGCGGACTGGTTGGCGGTGAACGGCTCGAGTCGATTCATCCCGACGATCGAGCGATGCGCGAAGCAATCAGCGCCGGCTTCGTGCCGCAGATGCCGTTCCTGGTGCCGGATCTCACGGTGGCCGAGAACGTCGAGCTGCCGCTCCTGGCCACCGACGTGAGCCCGGCCATGGCCCGGGGCACGGCTGAGGAGACGCTTCGCATGGTGGGGCTGGGATCGGTCATTGGTCTCCCGGCGGCGGTGCTGTCCGGCGCCGAGGTGCGTCTGGTCGCGGTCGCCCGGGCGCTCGTCTCGTCCCCGGAGATCGTGTTCGCCGACGAACCGTTCGCCGGTCTTTCCGACGACGACGCCGCGACCGTGCTGGCCTGTCTTCACGACGTCGTCGCTGACGGCGGCACGGTGATCGTCGCATGCACGGACCCTCGGGCCCACCTGCACGGGGTGCGGCAACTCGTGCTGGATCGCGGCCGACTCAGCAGCGACGACGTGGCCTCGGCCACGAACTGAGTTCCGACACACGGCGCGACTCGGACATCGCGCGACTCCGACATCGTCATGTCGCGAGTACGGTCCGAGCCATGTCCATGTCCGTTCGGGTCGTCGTCAAGTGAGCATCTCCGAGCGCACTCTCGGGCATGGCGGCCGACGCGTCAGTGAAATCGCGTTCGGCGCCATGATGTTCGGCCGCTGGGGCAACACCGACGTCACCGAATGTCACCGGATGGTCGATCGTGCCCTCGACGCGGGGATCACCCTCTTCGACACCGCCGATATGTACGACGAGGGGGCCTCGGAGACGATTCTCGGTGAGGCTCTCGCAGGAAAGCGTGACCGAGTGGTGCTGGCCACGAAGGTCGGCAATCCGATCGGCGGTGACCTGACTCGTTCCGGTCTTTCGCGGCGATGGATCCTCCAGGCATGCGACGACAGCTTGCGGCGGCTTCGGGTCGATCACATCGATCTGTATCAGATGCATCGGCCCGACTCGCTGACGCCGATGGAGGAGACCCTTGAGACGTTCGACGCCCTGTTCACCTCCGGAAAGATCGGATCGATCGGCACGTCGACGTTCAGCGCGACGCAACTGGTGGAACTCCACCGCGTCGCCGGCGACCGCGGATGGCTCCGGCCGACCAGCGAGCAACCCCCGTATTCCGTGCTCGCTCGCGGCGTGGAGAACGACGTGCTTCCCGAGTGCAGTCGGCTCGGCGTGGGCGCGATCGTCTGGGCGCCGCTCAACGGCGGGTGGCTCACCGGCAAATACCAGACGGACGTCGAGGACGAGCACTCGCGTGCTGTCCGCCAACCGGATCATTTCGACCATCGCGATCAGGCGATCCGAACCGAGAAGCGGCGAATCGTCGCTGATCTCGCGACGCTGGCTAAAGAAGCCGGAATGACCCTCGCCCAGTTGGCGCTGGCATTCGTTCTCGACGATCCCACGGTGAGCGCGGCAATCATCGGTCCCCGGACGTTCGCCCAGCTGGACGAACTGGTGAGGTTGGGTCCGCTCGTCCTTCCGCCCGGGGTACGCCTCCACATCGACGAGGTTGTCGCCCCCGGTCGCAACGTCAACCCGGCCGACGCCGGCTGAGCGCGTCCCGGCTGGGAGCGATCGAAGTGACAGGAGGTATCGCTCTGAGCGATCATGAAGCGCTCGTCCGGGGGTCCGGACGGCGTGAGCCTTGATGGAAACCAGGTCAGTCGATGGATCTTCGCCAACTTGCGGCTCTGACCGCTGTGGCCGATTGTGGGACGTTCTCGGCAGCCGCCGAACGACTCCACACCGTCCAATCGAACGTGTCTGCGCACATCGCCCGCCTCGAACGCCAGCTCGGCGTGACCCTGATCGACCGCTCGGCCGGCCGGCTCACCGAAGAGGGTGAGGTTGTTGTCAGCCGAGCCCGCCGGATCAACAGCGAGCTCGAAGCGCTGATCGCTGATGTGAATGCGTTGCGCGCCGAAGTGGTTGGGGAGGTACGTGTCGGCGTCATCGGCACGGTGGCCCGCTGGGTCGTTCCGGCCCTGCACCAACGCATGCGCCTGCGTCACCCCGGCGTGCACATCGTCGTGGTCGACGCCTCGACGACCTCGCTCGCTCCCCAGCTTCTGGCCGGCTCGCTGTCGCTGGCCATCGTGAACCTTCCGCTCAACGACCCCGACATGTCCGTGACGCCGTTGTTCGACGAGGAGATCCTCGCCGTCATCCCGGAGGGCAATCTCTGGTGGGACAGGACCGAGCTCGATGCCGCCGAGCTCGACAAGGTCCCGGTGATTCTCGCCCCGCGAGGGACGGCGTACCGGACTGAACTCGATCTCGCTGCCGATGCCATAGGCATCTCGCTCATGCCGTTGGCGGAGATCGACGGTGTGCGACTGATCACCTCGCTCGCCTTCGACGGCGTCGGCGTGGCGATCGTGCCGTCGACCGCGGTGCCGCCGCACCTCATGGGTCCGTGGAAGGCGATCCCGGTCCGTCGGATGCCGCCTCGCCAGGTCGGCGTGGTGCAGCGTCGTCGGGGGATGTTGCCGGCTCCCGCCAGGGCGCTCCTGTCCGTGCTCCACGAGATCCTGCCCATCGAGGCATCACGGCAACGCGGCGTCACGTTGGCCGGCGAAGAACGCGCTGCGCCTTCGGTCTGAGCGGGCCGGGCGACAGCGTTCGCGCGTCAGCACAAACGTCCGTGAACACGCACTCGGCCTGAACCGCGAGCGCTACCGTGCTCGGCGTGCATCCGTTCCGATTCGGCATCCAGCTCCGTCACGCTTCGTCCGGGCCGGCGTGGCGGGACATGGCCCGTAAGGCCGAAGCCCTGGGCTACTCCACGCTGTTTCTGCCCGACCACTTCGGAGAGTCGTGGAGTCCGACCGTTCCCTTGACCGTCGCTGCAGAGGCGACGACCTCGCTCAAGGTCGGCGCACTGGTCTATGACAACGACTACCGCCACCCCATCACCCTCGCCCGCGACGTCGCGGCGATGGACGTGTTTTCGGAGGGCCGCATCGAGTTCGGGATCGGCGCCGGTTGGATGACTTCGGACTACGAGCAGTCCGGGATCAGTCTCGATCGTCCCGGCGTGCGAATCGATCGGATGATCGAGGCCATCGAGTGCATGAAACGTCTGTGGACTGACGACCGCGCGTCGTTCTCCGGTGAGCACTACACATTGTCGGGGGCGACGTGCCATCCGCGGCCGTTCACACCAGGCGGTCCGCCTCTATGCATCGGTGGCGGCGGGAAGAGGATGTTGACGGCAGCGGCGAAGTACGCATCGATCATCGGCGTCAACCCCGAATTGTCGAGCGGCACCGCGGGGATCGAAGCGGCGAAGACTGCCGTCTCCGAGAAGTACCTCGAACGCATCGAGTGGATTCGCGCTGCGGCCGGCGAGCGGTTTGCGTCGATCGAACTGCAGGTGCTCGGACAGATCGAGCAGGTCGTGCCGAACCGCCGGGAGGTCGCGGAGAACCTTGCGCCCGCATTCGGGCTCACTCCGGACGAGGCGCTGGAGATGCCGATCGTGCTTGTCGGGACGGTTGACGAAATCTGCGCCGACCTGGTCGCTCGCCGCGAGACCTATGGGTTCTCTTACATCGTCGTGCACGACATCGACGCCTTCGCCCCGGTGGTGGCGCGTCTGGCGGGAACGTGAGCGTCGGCACGTGAGTGCGGCGCACCCGCTCGGCCCCGGTCGCATCGGGGTGTTCGGCGGGACCTTCGATCCGATCCACGTCGCCCACCTTGCGGTGGCCGCCCAGGTGAAGCACCAATTGGGTCTCGACTCCGTGCTCTTCGTCGTTGCGAACGTTCCGTGGCAGAAGGCGCAGCTGCGAAACGTCAGCAACGCCGAGGACCGCTACGCCATGGTCGAGGCGGCGATCGACGGATACCCCGGATTCGTGGCAAGTCGGATCGAGATCGATCGGGGTGGCGACAGCTATACCGCGGACACGCTCGCCGAACTCGCAGCAGCCGACCGCGAGCTCTTTCTGATCATCGGGTCGGATCTGGTCGACGATCTCCCGTCATGGAACCGCTGGGAGGAGATCCCACCGCTGTGCACGCTGGCGGTGTGCCATCGTCCGGGGGAAGCCGACCGGGGCGAACTGGCCCCGGGATGGAGGACGGTGAGCGTTCGCTCGCCAGCGCTCGAGATCAGCTCGACAGAGCTGCGGTCGATGGCGCGCGAGGGCCGTCCGCTCGATTTCCTGGTCCCATCGGCCGTGCTCGACGTGATCGACGGGCGCCATCTGTACCGCTCGTGACGTTCACACCACGATGTCCCCCGAAATCCCCGAACGTCCGGGGATTCCCGCTAGGGCTTTCGTCGACCAGAATGAGAGGTGACCACCCGCCCGGTGTTCGCCTGCCGAAGGACTGTTCCGCTGTCACCTGATCCCGCACACCGCATCGTCGCCGATTCGACCGACTCCATTCGCGCCCTGGCGTTCGCCGCGGCCCGTGCTGCCGACGACAAGAAGGGCTCCGACGTTCTGGTGCTCGATGTCGGCGAGACCATCGGCATCACCGACGTGTTCGTCATCGCGTCGGCACCGAACACCCGGCTCGTGTCATTCATGGCCGAAGAAGTCGAACGTGTCGTCAAGGAGGCTGGAGGAGATGGCCCGATCGCCAGCGAGGGTCTCGAAGACGCGAACTGGGTCCTGCTCGACTTCGGCGGGTTCATCGTCCATCTCTTCTTGGAGGAGACCCGGCGGTTCTACGACCTCGAGCGTCTGTGGGCCGACGCCCCCAAACTCGACTGGTCGGCCACCACGCCGTAACGCGCCTTCGGGTTGGGTGCCGAAGCGGAGCGGCGGCGGGGCCCGACCCGATGTACCCGACGTACGTGAGGCGACGGCCGTGGGTGAGTGCCTCGGGGAGGAGCTTGCGACGGAAGGGCGCCTCGAACCCCGTAGAGGCCGTGGGTTGGGTGCCGAAGCGGAGCGGCGGCGGGGCCCGACCCGATGTAGTAGTGGGCGTGGCAGGGATCGAACCTGCTACCTCATCGATGTCAACGATGCGCTCTAACCATCTGAGCTACACGCCCCCGTAGGGAGCCTCGACCTTAGCAGGCCACCCGACGACTCCGATGGCGTCCGGACCCACGCACACCTCGCCGTTCTCGACGCGCACCTCACCGGATTTCGCGCAATGGGGCGTCGATTCCCGCCGATCTGCGCGTGAAATCGCGTGTGCGCCGGGCTACAGGTACCGTCCCACCAGTTCCAGATCCGAGTCCACCATGCTGCTGGTGGGCTACAGGTACCGTCCCACCAGTTCCAGGTCCGAGTCCACCATCATGTGCACCAACTGTTCGAACGACGTGCTCGGCTCCCAGCCGAGCACCTTCTTGGCCTTTGCCGGGTCGCCGATGAGCAGATCGACTTCGGCGGGCCGGAGGAAGCGCTCGTCGATCACGACGTGCTCTTCCCAGTCGAGGCCGACACGTTCGAAGGCAACCTGGCAGAGCTCTCGGACGGTGTGCGTCTCGCCCATGGCGATCACGAAGTCGTCCGGAGCGTCCTGCTGGAGCATGAGGTGCATCGCCTTGACGTAGTCGCCGGCGAATCCCCAGTCACGGCGGGCGTCGAGGTTGCCGAGCGGCAGCTTGTCCTGGAGCCCGAGCTTGATGCGGGCCACGTTGTAGGAGACCTTGCGGGGCAGGAACTCGAGTCCGCGCCGCGGGCTCTCGTGGTTGAAGAGGATGCCCGACGATGCGTGCATGTCGTAGCTCTCCCGGTAGTTCACCGTGATCCAGTGGCCGTAGACCTTGGCGACGCCGTAGGGGCTGCGCGGGTAGAACGGCGTGTCCTCGTCCTGCGGCACGGCTTGCACCTTGCCGAACATCTCCGACGACGACGCCTGGTAGAAACGGGCGCCCGGGTCGACGATCCGGATCGCGTCGAGCACTCGGGTGACGCCGAGGGCCGTGGTGTCACCGGTGAACACCGACTGGTTCCAGCTCGTCTGCACGAAGCTCTGTGCTGCGAGGTTGTAGACCTCGTGGGGCCGGGACTCGCTGATGACCTGCACCATCGATGCGGCATCGAGGAGGTCGCCGGAGACCAGCGTCAGGCGGTCTTGAATGTGGGCGATCCGCTCGAAGGTGACGGTGGACGACCGCCGGACCATGCCGACGACTTCATAGCCGAGACCCAGCAGATGCTCGGCGAGGTAGGAACCGTCCTGTCCGGTGATGCCGGTGATGAGCGCGCGCTTTCTTGCCATGGCGTTCAGTATCGGCAGACGCTCTCGGGAACTTCAGCCAACTCAGTTGGCAGGTTCGCAGGTCGGTCGGACCCTACAGTTGTCGTCGTGAGCGGCGTGAGCGGATCCAAGGCACTGGGCGACCGGATCGCCACGCTCCGCGTCGAGCGCGGATGGACACAGCAGGATCTTGCCGATCGCCTTGCCATGAGCCGCACGGCACTTTCTCATCTCGAGGCGGGCATGCGAGTGGCATCGGAGAGAACGGTGGTCATCCTTTCCGGTGTCTTCGGGATCGATCCGTTCTCCCTGGTCGCGGGGACCTCCTATCCCTTGGCGAAGGCCGAGCGCCTCCCCGTCATCGTTGCGCTGCACACGGAAGTCGATCTGGCGCTGGCGCTTTGCGCGGCAGAAACCGAGGTGGCTTCCCGGTCCGGCAACAGCGCGCTGCTTGCCGAGCGGGCGAATTGGTGGGCTGCTCGGCTCCGAACGCTGGCGCAACGCTGGCCGGATGCGCGTGACTGCGGACGCCTCGACGCGGCGATTCGTCGCATGGTCGCGCTGGCCCAGACGCCGGACCTTGCCCCCGAACTCAGCTGACGAGGTCGGGCTCGTCGTTCGGCAGGTGCGCGTAGAAGGTGAGCAGGGTGCCCTCGGGTGCGGTCACCGTGGTGTTGCGATGGCCCCAGGGCTGATTCGCCGGCGCGCTGAGGATGACGACGCCGGCGGCGGCAAGCCGATCGTGGGTCTCGTCGATCGCGTCGGGCGAGTCCAGCTCGACTCCGAGGCGCAGTCCGTCATGTGCCATCCGGCTCTCGACGAGCTCGACGCATCCTCCCGGGGTGAGCCGAAGGATCATGCCGGCCGGCTGGACGTCATCGGCCGGCCATTCCTCGACGACGCTCGCTCCGAGGGTGTCGCGGTAGAAGCTGCGTGAGCGCGCGAACGTCGGCGTCGGGACGATCACCCGGAGATCAGCCACGCGGGACGACCCGGAGAATGAGGGCGGCAAGCTCCGGGCCGCAGTCCTCCTGGAGGAAGTGGCCGCCTGACGTCGTCACGTGCGGCTGATCCTGAGCCCCGGGGACGTCTCGGAGGAACACCCGCTCGCCGCCCTTGGTGACCGGATCGTTGTCGCTGAAGGCGCACACGAACGGCTTCGTCCACGACCGGAGGACCTCCCATGCTGCCTTGTTCGCCGCCGTGCTCGGGTTGTCGGCTTCAGTCGGCACCATCGACGGCAGTTGACGGGGCCCGGCCTTGTGCCCTTCGGTCGGGAACGGAGCGTCGTAGGCGGCGATCTCGGCGGGGGAGAGGTCCCGGCCGGTGCCGCCGTTCACGATGACGCCGACCGGGAACGTCTCGACCGTCTGGGAGAACTTCTGCCAGGCCATGAACGCGTCGGTCGGCTTGTTCTCGCCCGTCGGAAGCCCGGTATTGGCCACGACGACGGCAGCGAAACGATCGGGCTCGGCGGTGACGAGGCGTAGACCGATGAGGCCGCCCCAGTCCTGTCCGAAGAACGTCACGTCGCCTGGATCCACCGCGCGGATCCAGGCGAGCATCCAGTCGACGTGGTGCTCGTACGTATGCGCGCTTCGTTCCGTCGGCTTGTCGCTCCGCCCGAAGCCCACCAGGTCTGGAGCGAGCACCCGGCACCCGCCTGCGACGAGCGGCGGGATCATGAAGCGGTAGAGGTAGCTCCACGACGGCTCGCCGTGGATGAGCAGCACCACCGGACCGTCGGCAGGTCCCTCGTCGACATAGGCGATGCGAAGACCGTCGGGCAGATCGACGTAGCGCGGCTCATAGGGCCAGCCCGGCAGTTCGGCGAACGCGGCGTCGGGGGTACGAAGGGTTTCCACGGCGGCTGATCCTGGCACGGGCCTTGCCGGACAGGCGAGTCGACCCGGCGTGTGCTCACCACGCGGTCCGCCGCCACTTCACGGTGTGCCACCGAGCGACTTCAGCGAGTCCTTGTCAGAGCTCGGGGCACCGGGCGGTCCTTCCCAGGGCGTGGTTGGACTTTGGAGCAGGCAAAGGCGGGAAGTACGACCCCGATGCGCTCGATGACCGGGGAGTGCGTCAGCCCTTGCCCTTCGCCTTGCCGTTGCCGCGGCCCTTGTTGCCGTTGCCGTTGCCCTTGTCGTTCTCGTTCTCACCTTGGTCGTCGTCATGGCGTGGCTTCGTCGTAGACGTCGCCAGCGCAGTGGAGCTCGTCGAGACCGGCTTCGTGGTCACCGTCGTGGTGGACCCGGCGAGGGTGGTCGTCGGGCGGTGGGGCTTGCCGCAGTCGCTCTTCGCCGCTGCCGCCCGCTCTCCCTTCGGTCGTGACGAGACCCATTCACCGTGGTTTCGGGCGTTCTCGCACGTGATGACGCGGCGCGTCGTCGCGGTGACGGGTTTCGTCGTGGTCGTGGTGGATGGAGCGGCCGTGACCACGACGACCGTGACGACCACCGTAGGCGGCACTGTCGTCTGGGCTCCAGCAGGCGCGCTGCCGGCGAGGACGAGTGCGCCGACGGCGGCGAGCGGTGCGAGGAAACGTGACGCGTTCATGGAACTCCTGGGGTCGAGCCGTCGGCGAAGTACGTGGAACGGCTCCGCTGCGTGGGCGTGGAATCATCATCGGCACGGAGTGTGAGCAACTTGTGAGGGATTTGTCAGCGGGATGTCTCACCCGCAGGCCTTTGGGGTTCCCTCCAGGTTCGTCCGGGGAATGCGGCACCACCCCCGCTCGGTCAAGAACTATGAAGCCGCCAAGGGGCGAGGCGCTTCAGTCCAACGGAGGTGCGGCGCCGTCGGCGACGGGCAGCGAAGTTCATGGCGCGACGGTGAACGTCACGGACCGACTCGTCGTGACCGGTTCCTCGCCGGCTTCTTGCCCGGTCACTTCTTGACGATGAACACGAGGTTCGTCAGTCCCGTCGAGGTAGCGGTGATGTTGGTGGTCGCGTTGGCGTTTGCATTGTTCGTGACGGTGAACTGGGGGCTTCGATTCGTCGGCGAGCCCGAACCCGTGACAGTCACCGGCGAGGTGACCGGGAACTGTGCACTATTACTGCTCACGAGGTTGATGGTGAAGGCTGCGGCTGCGGGCACGTTGTCGAAGGCGTCGAGGACATCAATGGTGGCCTTGAAAGTGCCGATGCCGCCTGTGGTAAACGGCGAGGTGCACGCCACCGCACTGCCGTTAACGAGACAGTTCGAGAGCACCATCTTCGAGGCCGCTGCCGGGTTGATGGTGACAGACGAGCTGGTGACGGTGGCCGCGCCGTCGGTGGCGGTGAGCGTGTAGGAGCCCGACTTCGTGATCTTGCATCCGGCGAAGGTGGCGATGCCGCTGGCGTTGGTTGTCGCGGTCGTGGAGGTGCAGGAGAACCCGACCGACGCACCGCCGGTGACCGTCAGTACGACCGAGTCACCGGAGCGAGGGTTGCCGAACGCATCGACCACGGTGACCGACGGCTGCTGTGCGAAGTCGACACCGGCGATGGTCGGGCCCGGCGACGGTTGTGTCGAGAACGTCGCGGTCGAGGCCGCTGCCGGGTTGATGGTGACGTTCGAGCTGGTGACGGTGGCCGCACCGGCGGTGGCGGTGAGTGTGTACGAGCCGCTCGTGGTGATCTTGCATCCGGCGAAGGTGGCGATGCCGCTGGCGTTGGTTGTTGCGGTCGTGGAGGTGCAGGAGAACCCGACGGTGGGGTTGCCCGTGACGCTGAGTACAACCGAGTCGCCGGAGCGGGGGTTGCCGAACGCATCGACCACGGTGACCGACGGTTGCTGGGCGAAGTTGACACCGGCGACGGTCGTGGCCGACGGTTGCGTCGAGAACGTCGCGGTCGCGGCGGCTGCCGGGTTGATGGTGACGTTCGTGCTGGCGACGGAGGCCGCACCGGCGGTGGCGGTGAGTGTGTATGAGCCGCTCGTGGTGATCTTGCATCCGGCGAAGGTGGCGATGCTGCTGGCGTTGGTTGTTGCGGTCGTGGAGGTGCAGGAGAAGTTAACCGACGGATTACCCGTCACCGCTAGCACGACCGAGGCACCGGACACGAGGTTGCCGCCGGCATCGGTGGCGGTGACAGACGGTTGCTGCGCGAAGTTGACACCGGCGACGGTGATCGCCGACGGTTGTGTGGAGAACGCCAACGTCGCCACCGGGCCGACGGTGATGTTGATCGAGTTGCTGGCGGTACTGATCGCGCCAACGGTCGCGGTCAGCGTATAGGTACCGGCCGTGTTGATCCTGCAGCCAGCGAACGTGGCGAGACCGCCGGAGTCGGAGCTGACGGTCGCGTTCGAGCAGGAGAAGCCGACCGCAGGATTGGTGGTGACCGACAGCGTCACGGACGCGGGCGTCGTCACCAGGTTTCCGAACGTGTCCCTGAGGGTCACGATCGGCTGCGTGGTGAAGGCGACCCCACCTGTGGAACCGGAGGGCTGGGTCGAGAACGTGAGGCTCGCGGTGGCGGCATGCGCGATCGTGAACGAGTTGCTCGTGTCGCCGGCAAGGCCCGCGCTCGTAGCCGTCAGCGTGTACGTGCCGGTCTTGTTGACCGAGAGGTTGCTGAACGTGGCGATGCCACCGGACGCCGTCGCCGATGCGGTCCCGGTGAGGGTGGCGCCATTCGGTGTCGTGAGGGCGACGGCAACCGTGGCGCTGCTCGTCGTGATCAGGTTGCCGACCGCATCCTCGACTCGGACGGTAACTGCCGGCGTGATCGTTACGCCCGCCACCGCGTTGGTCGGTTGCTGAGAGAACGTGAGCTTGGACGCCGCTCCCACCGTGATGTTGAACGTGCTACTGGGCGGGGTGGTGGTGAGGCCGCTGCTGGT
>JANPFX010000194.1:0-17249 GCA_031423635.1 Acidimicrobiia bacterium
GCGGTTCGTCTGAGACCCTTCATCTCGGGCGAGGAGTCGCCGATAGATGCAAGATTGCGGGGCCGCCCCCGTGGTGGTCAGTCGCCGAGAATCCAACAGGAGAAGAGTTGCCAACGTTCGATACCGGTGACCGGCCCGGGACGGCACAACGCAATCGGCCGCGCCTCTTCGGCATCGTTCGGAGCGGACTCCGCCGACCGGAGGCGAGAGCCGACGATGCCGGGGCCACCTTGCCGCCCGGAGGCCGAGAGGACCTCGACGCGCTCGAGAAGGCCGACCGAACCGCTCTCATCAAGCGGGCCAACGTGTTCGGCCCGATCTTCACCGGCATCTCGCACGGGGAGCTGTGCGTGGTGATCATGGGACTTCAGCGTGGCCGTCGAGTCCTGATCGAGCACGCCCCAGACATGCGGCCGTGGGCGCTCGATGCCACATCGCTCGTGCCCAAGGGCGTCCTGCGCCATATGCAGGGCGCTGACCACCTCGACTATCGACGACCGCTCGTGCGCGCCGCGAAGGGCCGTGATCCGGTCGAGGAGAACGCGATTCTCGAGCGGGTCATGAGGCACCATCTCAACGAGTTCGTACAGCGCGGTGAACCCACGCCAAGAGGGCTCATGACGACCGCGTCGGCCATCGCCACAAGTGCGTTGGTGGCGCTCTTCTTCGGCGTCGAACCAGGCTCCGACGATGCACGGCTGCTCGTCGACGGCTACCGCGAGCTCGGGCCTTACGGCCTGGCCTGGAACATCGGTCCGCCTCAGCGGACCGCGTTCGGTGTGATCCGGACGTTGCTCAGGGAGGCTCTCGAGGCTCGACGGCGCGGGAGCGGGGCCATGAGCGACCGCTGCGTGCTCGCCCAGGTGGCCAAGGAGACAAGCGGCGACGTCGATGAGACGATGCTCGGAAACCTCATCTACGCCGTCGAGATCGGGCGCATGGACGTCGCGAACCAACTGCGCTGGATCACCCGCTATGCGGCGAGCAACCCGGCCATGTTGGATGCCATTTCGGCGGAGGCCGCCACCGGCATCGCGGGAGAGCGGTCTCTTGCAGAAGCGTTCGCGCTCGAGGAATTGCGAAGCGACCAAACCGAACGCCTGACCCGGGTTGCCCAGCGTGACTTCGAGTTCGACGGCTACCTGATACCCGCCGGATCGCACGTCCGGATATGCCTGTGGGAAGCGCACCAGGATCCAGAAACGTTCGCGGACCCGCAGCGCTTCGACCCGTCACGTTTCGTCGGGCCGCTTCCATCAAACGACCAGTACGCGCCGTTCGGAGTAGACCATCACCAGTGCCCCTTCGGCGTGACAGGGGTGCGCATCGGGTCGGTGTTCGTCCGTCTGCTCGCCACCGAGTTCCGTCCGACGCTCATCAGTGATGGCCCACCGGTGCGGGGTGCGTACCACTGGGAGGCCTCGCGGCGCCTAGCGGTACATCTGGAGCGGGTCACGAACAGCCGACCGGAGACGACGGGACACCGATCGTGAACGCTGTGCCCTCGACGGGCGCCGTTCCGCACACGCAGATCATCACGGTCTCGACGCTGCGCGATCGTCGCGACGCCAACGTGTTCGAACTCGTGTCCGAGCAGGCGGCGAGGCGGCCCGATGCCACCGCCATCATCGACATGCACGGTGCCTGCACCACGTATCGACAACTCGTGGCCCGCGCCGAGGCGATCAGCGATGACCTTGTCGCTCGCGGACTCGACGGCGAACAGACCGTCGGAGTCCTCATGCATCGAACACCCGACCTGATCGCCACGCTCCTCGGGATACTGCGGGCTGGGGGCGCCTACGTACCGCTCGACCCAGCCGATCCCATGGAGCGGTCGCGACGGATGATGGTCGCAGCAGGGTGTCGGATCGTCGTCGGCCATGCCGGACCGCTTGCTGCACTTCGCGACGCAGTGGATGACCGTCGTCGGACCTCAGAGGCTGCCACCCTTGTCGGCGCCGGACCTGAGCCCGAGTTCCTCGATATCGAACGGGTCGGACGAAGGACGGACATACCGACGCGCGCTTGTGCTCCCGGGGGAGGCCGGCTCGCGTACGTCCTCTTCACGTCAGGAAGCACCGGCGAACCGAAGGGCGTCGAGATCGAACATCGCAACATGACATGGTTGCTGGCCTGCGCCGAGGAGATGTTCGCCTTCACGGCCGCCGACTGCTACATGGCCACGGCGACCATCGCGTTCGACATCTCCGTGGCTGAGATGTACCTGCCGCTCGTCACCGGTGGAAGCATCTTGCTGCGCGATCGGGACCTCTTGTTGCGACCCCGCGATCTCGTGGCCGAAATCAGGCGCCATGGTGTGACCGTCTTCCAGACTAGTCCGTCGATCTGGAGCGTCATCGTCGGCGAAGCCCACGACTTCCCGCGTTTGCGCGTGGCGATTTCAACGGGCGAGGCCAGCCCACCCGAACTCGCCGCTCGCCTAAGTACGCTCGCCGATCAGGTCTGGAACCTGTACGGGCCGACCGAGACGACGGTCTGGACCACCGGCGCCCGGCACGATCTTCCACCGTGCGGCGCCGACGGGAAGTCGACTGTTGCCGCGCCGATCGGCTGGCCGATGACCGACGTCGAGATGGTCGTCGTCGACGAACAGGATCGAGAGGTCTCCGATGGGGTGCAAGGTCATCTTCTGCTCGGTGGTCCCGCCGTCGGTCGCGGATACCACTCGAACCCCGAGCTGACGGAACAGCGGTTCGTGACGTTGGCCAACGAGCGCCGCTACTACCGCTCCGGCGACCGATGCGAGCGAGCCTCGGACGGGTCGTTTGCCTACCACGGTCGCACCGACGACCAGGTCAAGATCCGAGGTGTCCGGGTCGAGCCGATGGAGATCGAAGCGAGCATCCTCGACGACCCGGCCGTGTCCCAATGCGCGGCAACGTGGTACTCCAACTCGGGCGGCGCACGTGCCCTCGTCGCCGCCGTTGTTTGCCATGAGTCAACGCCGTCAACAGCGACGGAGCTGCAGCATCGGCTCGCGACATTGCTCCCAGTGCAGATGCTGCCATCGCGATACATCCTCTGCGACGCGCTTCCGATGACGCCGAGCGGCAAGATCGACCGGGTAGCGATTCGCGATTGGGCCGGCACAGACCGGCCAACCGGGTCCGGGGTGCACGACCTCGAGATGCTCACGCCGACAGAGCAGCGGATCGCAACAATATGGAAAGAGGCTCTCGGCCGGCCCTCACTTTCACGTTTCGATCACTTCTTCTCCGTCGGCGGCGACTCGCTGGTGGCCGTTTCCGTGATGCTCGACTTGGAGGACGCGTTCGATCTGTCGATTCCCGTGCAGGTGCTGTTCGACACCCCGGAACTCGCCGATCTGGCTGCGCTCATCGATGAGCAGTTGGCGACGGAGGCTGGGCCGACTGCCACCGATAGAGCGGGCTATCTCGTGCCGCTGATCCGCGGCGGATCCGGCCGACCGGTGTTCTTCGCCTCGGCGGAGGAGCCGCTTGCGCAGAGGAGGGTCTGGACGCTCGATTGTCCCGTCTACGCGCTCGCATACGCGGTGCCCGGGAAAGGCCTCCTCAAGGCGAGGACGTTGGAGGAGTACGCCTCCGTGTTCACCGCGGCCATTCGAGAAGTCGACCCGCACGGGCCGTACCGCATTGCCGGGTACTCCTTCGGCGGCCTGGTGGCGGTCGAGATCGCCCGACAACTCCGTGAACACGGACTGGAAGTCGAGATGCTGTTCCTCCTCGACCCGAGCGAGCCTCGTCGGACCGAGGAATCGCCGGCGATCGAGCAAGCCCTCGTCTTCCCTCCCTCACAGGATCGTGAGGGTTTCCCGACACGCGTGGTGCGTCACGTCCGCCACACCGCTCGCAATCCCCGAACGGCGGTCGCCTACGCGCGGGCGAAGGTTCCGCTCATTCCCAAGGCGGTTCTGCACACGACAGGCTGGGGTCTGCGGGTCGGCCACCACGTGCATGACTTCCACCTCAAGCACCCCAACGCGTTCCTGCAACGGCTCTTCCCGACCACGTTCTGGACCGCTTTCTGGTATGGCGCCGAACGGATGGCCAAGGACTATGTCGTCCGCACGTATGACGGACCGGCGCTCGCGGTGTTCCTGCGTGAGAGCGACCGAAGTGCGACGTGGCGGCCCTGGCTCGGACCCGATGCGGCGTTCCGGCGGGTGCCCGGGACCCATCACGGTCTTTTCACGGAGCCGGTCCTCTCGACGTGGGTACGCATCTTGCACGATGCATTGCACACGTAGGTTACTGCTTCGTCCCTGACCTGAAGCCATCAAGTCGCTTCTTCGGGCATCGTGCAAGACGGCGGGTCCAGCGTCCCTCACCGAGACGGTTCGCCGCCCGAGGGACTGCCGATCCTCGTTCACGCGGCTCAGCGTGTGGGTGGACCCTGCTGCGCGAGGATCGGAGCTGCTCGGCGCGTCCCTGAGCGCGTTGTTTCGCTGTCCCGCAGCGTCACGTGCTCGGGCCGGCGGCGGGAAACGAGATCGTGAACGTCGACCCGAGGCCGAGGCCGGGCGAGTGGGCAACGACGGAACCGTTCTGGGCACGGACGAACGACTGGGCGATCGCAAGGCCGACGCCCGTGCCTTCGCTGAAGTGTTCGTCGACCCGAACGAAGCGCTCAAAGATGCGCGAGAGGTTGGCCTCTGCGATGCCCCGGCCGGTGTCCACCACCGTGCACGTGACCGTGCCGGCCCTGCCCTCGACGAACGTATCGACCGAGCCGTGGTCGCTATAGCGGATCGCGTTGCCGATCACGTTGGTCGCTACCTGGACGAGCCGGTCGCGTTCGCCGAGCACTGTGCAGGGCCCGTCACTGGAAAACGCGAGTCGAAGGCCCTTCCCCTCCGCTTGGACTGTAAGCATGCCTATGACATCACGCACAACGTCGGCGAAGTCGACGAGGCCCGGCGCGGCCACCTTTGTCAGCTCAGCGGACGCCGACAGCGACGAAAGGTCACCGGCCAGTCGACGCAGACGAGCGGCCTCGCGCGAGATCGAGGCGAAGGTCTCGGGGGTGGCCGGCACGACGCCGTCGAGAAGGCCCTCCATCGACCCCTCGATGGTCGAAAGAGGCGTGCGAAGCTCGTGGGCCACCTCACCGAGAAGATGGAGCCGCCGTTGCTCGGTGCGTTCGAGTTGCATCGCCAACTCGTTCACGTCGGCCGCCAGACGGTGAAGTTCGGTGATCTGGCCACCGTCGACACGAACCGCGTAATCGCCTGCGGCGATGCACCGGGTTGCCCCGGATGCCTCTTCGACCGGCTGGGCAATCTGGCGGGTCAGCCGACGTGCGACCCATGCGGCGGAGAGGGCGGCTGAAGCAAACGCGGCAAGCAGAACGAGTGGTCCAGCGCTTCTTCGACGACCGCGTATCCGCCCGCCCCGACCTCGACCGAACCCGAACGCTTCGTCGCCGCCGATGTGCAGCAGGTGGATCACGAGGCCGCCGAACAACGCAGTCGCAACCATCAGCATCAGCAACGCGATGGCGATCACGGCGAGATGCGAGCGGAAAAGTTGTGATCGGAGCGACCTCACGAGGTTCGGTCGTGTTCACGCCACCGCTTGCCGGACGGGCTCGACGAAGCACAGCCTTGACCCGGGCAACGACCTCACGAGGGGAGAACGGCTTGGTGATGTAGTCGTCGGCTCCGACGGACAGCCCGATGAGTCGGTCCGTCTCCTCGACGGCCGCTGTCAGCATGATCACGTAGCAGTCTGATCGGCGACGGATCTCGCGTAATGCATCGATGCCGTTCAACTTCGGCATCCGAACGTCCAAGAGCACGAGATCGACTGGCGGTTCACGATCGAAGCGCCGAAGCGCCGATTCCCCGTCGCCCAACTCCTCGACAATGAAGTCACCGTCGAGGAGGTACTGGGCAACGAGGCGGCGGATCGGTTCTTCGTCGTCAACCACCAAGATCCGCTGGTTCATGGACTCGACGGTAACGGAGGAGGGTTCAGGCCGTTTGTTCCGGTGGTCCGTCTGCCGTGGCGGTCGTGTCTGCTGACGGGTTCGTCATCGGTGCGTTCGCCGGGACGTTGGCTCGGCCCTCCAGCACCGCCTTGCGATGGAGGTACTCGACCTCGTTGATGTCGCCACGGGCAAAGCGCTCCCGAAGAATCGCCGCAGCAATGTCGACGCCCGAGGCGCCCGGCCCCGACGAAGGGGACAACCCCGCGCCCGCAACAACGGGGGCGACGAAGGGGGCGAGGCCCTTGCGGCGACGCAGGAGCACGGCGACGCCAAAGGCCGCTGCGGCGACGAGTAGCAGCAAGATGACGAGCATCAACGGGCCACCTCGACGACCGTCGAATCCGTCATCAAAACCGCGACCGTCGTAGCCATGACGACGACCCATCTGGCCCACCACCCCGGTGGCGTTGGAGGCGGCGAGAGTTACTGCGCTCGGGAGACTCATGATGATGTCCTTCGTGGTGTTGCGCCGAACGTGCTCCGGCGACGTTGTCTGAAGGACTATCCAAGCGGCGTGGTGTGAAGCCGACACCCGCCCGTATATCAAGCGTTTGTGAACGCGTCGCGGCTGCGCTGGTGGCGTCCATACGGCGAGGCGCCGGTTCTTTCACCGGAGGCCAACGATGGCACCCGCCAGCGCAGCCTGGGTGTCGGGGCCGTCTATTGGACGGTGAACTCGGCGTACTCCTTGGGGAGGAGTGTCGCGTCGCCGAAGCTCCTTCTTATCTCGGTGAGAAGCAGGTAGCGGCCCTTGGGGAGCGCGGCGTTGAACACCATGGCACCGCTGCTTCCGCCGGGGATGTCGGCGGTAGCGCCCATCTCGAGGATGTCGTCCGGGAAGCCGGGGACGGTGGACTTGCTTTGTCGTTCGATGAACGACGGCACGTCCAAGTCAGCGGGGATGCCCAGGATGAAGACGCCCTTTGCGGCGGAGCCGGTGTTCTTCAGCACAAAAGCGAACTCGCCTTGCGGCAACGCGGAGGGAATGACGATCTGGCCACTATCTCGTAGGGTCAAAGCGACAGAGGGGAGGTCGGCAGGGATGCCGGGCTGGGAGGCGACATCGGACTCGAACATCCAACCTGTGGGTCGCTTCATCCAAACCTCGTGCTGTGCGAGCAGTGTGGTGACCTCCGTCTTCAGGTTGCGGCCGACGATGGCGTTCTCGTAGTCGATCGTGGCTGTGTCGCCGGTGACGACGATGCTATTGATCCGGTACAGGACGACTCGGTACGCGTCCATGAACTTGATGAGGTCCTCCCGCGAACCGAGCTTGTCTCCCATCTGGGCAACCGCAGCATCGACGTCCTTGCGGGCGAAGGCGTCCAGGTTGGCACGGAAGACCTTCTCGACAGCCGCGGCCTCGCCGGTGAACACTGGTCGGGGTGCCTTGCGTAACGGCGAGGTACCGTTGGGCGGCGCCGATGCTGCTTCTCCGCCGATGGCAACCGTCGTCTCCGTCGTCTCCGTCGAGGACACCGAGGACACCGAGGACGTCGCCGATTCTGCGGACGGGTCCGACGAACCGGTCGGCGTGTCCGAGCTGCACGCACCCAGCAGCAGCATCAGGGCGCCAGCCACCGCACCGGATCGCGCCATCCCGGACACCGTCGACCGTCTCGTCATGACCGAACGGTACTGCTTCACCGTCTCGCTTGCCCAGGGCACGGAGAGCGGGAGGCTACGGACCAAACCTCGAAAGTTGCCGGGGCTGACCTCGAATATCTGATGCATCTTGTCCAGCGATCCGTTGGGCGGCGCCCTACCGTGATCTCATGACTGCCACCCGGAGCATTCGCACCCGGCGCGGGTGCAGCCCCGCTCCGAGGACTGGAGCGAGGACCCCGTCATCGACAACACGACCAGTCGCGCACCACGACACCCAACCCTGAGCAGAGCGGCTTCATGCATCACCACGACCACGACCACGGACGTCCGCATGTGCACCTGCACGACGAGGACCATCACCATCACGGCACCGGTCTCGATGCCGCCGAACTGACGCGGCGGCGCGTGCTCTACCTCCTTGCCGCGGGCATCGTCGGTGGAGCGGCAGGGGTTCCGTCGGTCGCGGCAGCCGCAACCTCGAAGAAGAGGCGGGTAACCACCACGATGCGACCGCGGACCGACACGACGACCACGAGGAAGGCCGTGGCCAAGGCCGTGACCGACCCGTGGGCCCTGTTCCCGAGGACCGTGCATGCGAGCCGCACCAGCTCGGAAGTGATCGTCGAGTCGACGGGTCTGCCCGAGCACCAGATGATGGTCGGCATCACCAGCTGGCAGCAGCAGGTCCCGCTCCCGCAACCGTTCACCGGCACGAACGCGTGGCGTCTTCCTCTGAGAGGTGTCCTCTCCAACCCGCCGATCTCGGCGCGCCACGCCCTGTTCCGCGGAGCGATTGCCTTGGCTGTCAACGGCGTGCCGATTTTCAACGCCCTCAACAACCGGGGCGACGACGCGTTCCTCTACGGCGAGCTGGACCAGTGGGGAGGCCACTGCGGCCGCGCCGATGACTACCACTACCACGTCGCCCCGCTACACCTGCAGACCGTCACCGGTCCGGCGACTCCCATCGCCTTCGCGCTCGACGGCTACCCCATGTACGGGCTGACCGAGCCCGACGGATCACCGGTGCGCACGCTCGACGAGTACAACGGGCACGCCGACCCTGTCGACGGCTACCACTACCACGCGACGCTCACGTTTCCGTATGTGAACGGAGGAATGCGCGGGAAGGTCATCGTGCGGGATGACGGCATCGAGCCACAACCCACCACACCTCCGATGCGGCCCCCCGGCGAGCCGCTCCGGGGAGCCAACATCACCGGCTTCTCGACCGACGGCGTATCGTCGAAGCTCGAGTACCGCCTCAACGGAGCGCTCTACCGTGTCGAGTACACCATCGATGGCACGACGGTCAGGTTCGTCTCGACCGACCCGAACGCAGCGACGAGGACCGAGACCTTCCAACGCCGAATCCGGTAGATCCCCGTCCGGTCCTTTCGGGCGCAGCGGGCTCGCCACCGTTCGAGTCAGGGCCCGATCGTGCGTCGCGGTCATGTTGTTGTCGCGTCTTGGCAACGAACGTCGACGCGGCTTTCCCGGCCTACACGTAGTCGGCGACAATTTCCCGGGCAGCGCGGATTCCTTCGAACGCGCCCCCTTCGATGTAGCCCTGCGCGTCCTGCGAAACGTGTTCGCCGGCGAAGTGGAACGGCCGGGCGGCCACGCGCTCGTAGGTGCAGTACTGCTCGCAGTAGCTGGGCGGGTAGTAGGAGTAGGCGCCCCACGAGTAGGGATTGACATGCCAGACGGACAGCTGGGCGCGACCGGTCCAACGCCGCGTGATGCCCGGGTAGACCGGCTCGATCTGGCCGAGGAAGGTGCTGGCGGCAGAACGCACGAACGCACCCGCCTTACCCGGTGAAGCGGTGTCGGAGAACGGAGCCGCAGGGTTGAGCAACCGGGACACGTCGCCCCCGGTGTAGTTGTTGATGATGCCCGTCGCGCCCGGCTGCCCGACGGTCACCGGCCACGCTTCCTGGTAACCGGTGTCGGCGTAGGACTCTCCGTTCCCGTTGCCCCAGACGCCGGGTTGGCTCCAGAACCGATCGCTGATCTGCAGCTGCAATTTGTTGTCCGCGCCGAATCCCAGCGCATCGATACTGCCCATCTTCCGCGCGTCGGTGGCGAATCCGGAACCCGCGAAGCCACCGCTTGCCCGGAGCCGTTTCATCACCCCGAGAGGTACCGCCAGGACCACCCGATCGGCGGTCACGACCGAACCGGACGCGAACTCGAGCGCAACGCGTCCGTCGGTCGTTCGCCGGGCCGCCACCAGGGCTTGCCCGAGCACGACCCGATCGACCCCCAGTTCCGCGGCCTGGGCCAGCGCGATCTGCTGATTGCCGCCCACGATCTTCCAACGTTCGTCGGACTTTCCGTACACCCACCAGGCACCGGTACCACCACCGTTGCTGAACCCGAGCAGTGCGAGAAGGTCGAGCACGGACTGGCGATCGGTGTTCTCGCCGTATTCGATCGCGTAGGCGACATCGATGAACTTCCCGAGGCGGGACGTGAGTCCGCCCGGGACGTACCGCTGGATCCACTCGGCAACCGTCATGCGAGAGATCGCGAGCGCGGCGGGCGACCACGCAGCGTTGTAGGGCCACGGATAGGGCGGCAGCATGGACATCTGGCTCTGGATGAGCTGCTCGAGGCCGGCGGCCTTCCAATCGGCGACCGCCTGTGTCCAGGGGTAGTAGCCGCCGTTGAACCACAACGTGTCCTCGGCGCCGTTGGTCGTTTGGGCATGTCCGCCGAGGTCGATCGTGGAGAAGCCGAACCGCTGGCACAGCGCGAACACGGTCTTGTGCGCGGAGTCGATGAGCTCCCCGCCCCACTCGGCCCATTGGCCGGCTTCGAAGAAGCCGTCGTTCGATCGGGTGAATGTACGGCCCCCGATCCGGCTGTTGGCCTCATACACGGTGACCCGGGTGAAGCCTGCGTCACGCAGGGTCATGGCTGCGGACATCCCGCTGATTCCTGCACCGACCACGGCGATGGTCGGCTGCGACCGTGGGCGGGGTGTCGCGCCGGCCCGACCGGCGAGGATGATTTGTCCGATGGAAGAGGCTGCGGCAGTGCCGACGACCCCGGCGGCGAGGAGTTGGCGACGCGTGAAGCCTTCGTCGGTGGCGAGGTAGGCGCGTTGGCGCCCGACGGCCTCGTCGGTGTCGATGCCGAGCCGTCGCGCCGATCGGGAGGCATCCGCCAGTCGCTGGAGCCCAGAAGCCATGTTCGTGCGGGGCACAGGAAACCTCTCTACGTGGTCGTTACACGACGAGTCTTCCCCTTGTCGTGCCTCGCGTCCAGCGGGCGGGTCCCAAATGCCGCGCCCAACGCGCATGCGGCCGATCCGACCGGCGCGGTCTTCTCGTTGATCGCTGGAGGGCCCGAGCCCGATGAAGGTGAGCCTCCCCTGATGAGGCCGGTGGCCGGGGCGGTTGCGTGGTGCGAGGTGTTGACCCGCGATCCCCACACGGCGGTCAGCTTCTACGATGCCGCGTTCGGCTGGCAGGCTCACCTCGACGGCCCCTCCGGTTACACCACTTCAGGCTCGGAGAAAGCTGACGTCGCAGGAATACTCCCCATGCCCGCAGAGATACCGGCCGAGGCTCCGGCGCACTGGATCGTCTCCTTCAACTCCTCGGATATCGACGCCACGCTTCGTGCGGTGGGAGAAGCCGGGGGCTCCGTGATGAAGCCGGCGACCACCGTCGGCTCCGTGACCTTCGCCGTTGCGGCCGACCCGGCGCATGCGATGTTCGGCCGGTTCGCTATGACCCCAACCGGGTGAGCGGGACCTCCGGCTCATGCGGCAATCTCCTTGCGGGGTGACTGAGAAACTCCGATGCAATGACTTCCGAGAGCACCTCAGCTGCGATTCGTTGGGCCGACGCGTTGGCGTCATGGGCGATTCCCGACCGGATACTTGCCAGCGCCCCGGCGTCACCATGGGTTCACCCGCCGAAGATGTTCAAGTCCTCCGACGACGACCCGGCCGACACATCGTCGATGATTGCGACGGCCTCGATGCTCGGCCCCGACGCGTCGGTCTTGGATGTCGGGTGCGGCGGCGGACGTTCGAGCCTTCCGTTGGGAAGTCGGCTTCGTCGGGTGATCGGCGTCGACGAAAGCCCCGCGATGCTCGAGCAGTTCGCTACTGCCGCGACCGCTCGCAAGATCCCCTTCGAGACCGTCCTCGGACAATGGCCCGATGTCGCCGAACAGTGTCAAGAGGTCGACGTAGCGGTCTGTCATCACGTCGCCTACAACGTCGCCACCATCGCCCCATTCGTACGTGCACTTAGCTCATCGGCTCGGCGTGGCGTCGTCGTCGAACTGACGAACGTCCATCCCCAAACCTCGTTCAACGAACTCTGGAAGCGATTCTGGAACCTCGACCGACCCGTCGAGCCCACCGCCGGGCTCTTCGTCGAGGTCGTCCGCGAACTCGGCTACGAGCCCGACGTGGTGTCGACGCCCCGTCCGGCCCGCCCCGGTCAGCTCGACAGAACCGAGATGGTCGCGTTCGTCAGACAGCGGCTCTGCCTGAACGCCGAACGCGACCCCGAGATCCGTGAGTACCTCGACGTCCGGCCACTCCTGTCATCCGACACCACGGTGACCGTCAGCTGGCGGACGTGGGGCCTCGCTCTAGTGAGCGAAGTCGGTGATGACGGCTCGCCCGACGTAGCGGCCGGCTTCGAGGTCGTCGAACACGTCACTGATCTCTGACAGCGCCGCGGTGCGGCTGATGTGGCTCTTCACCCGACCCTCGGCCGCCATCTCGACCAGCTCGCGCATGTCCTGCACGGTCCCCACCGCTGAATAGATGATGGTGGGGTCGCGCCGGAAGAACTCCCACGGGTTGAGTTGGATGTTGCCTTCGCTGCTGGCCGGTATCCCGACGCCGACGAACAGCCCACCCCGACGCAGCATCTGCAGACCGAGGTCGAAGCCGGCGAGTTTGGCCGAGAAGACGAGGCTGGCATCCACCCCGCCGAATGCCTGCGCCGCGGCACCAGCCTCATCGGCGCTGAGCACGGTATGGGCACCGAGCGACTCGACGAACGCCAGGCGTTCCGCGCCGATGTCCACACCGACGACCTTGTACCCGAAGGAAGTCGCGATCTGCACCGCATAGTGACCGAGGCCGCCCGCCGCGCCGATCACCGCGATCTTGCGGCCGGGCAGGATGTGATGTTTGAGCAGCTTCTTGACGGCGCCGTACGCCGTGAGGCCACCGCAGGCGAGCGGCGCCTCCTCATCACCGATGCTGTCGGGCAGCTTCACCAGCGACTTGGCGTAGACGCAGAACTCCTGCGAGAACGTGCCCATGATTCCCTTCGCCTGGGCGCAATGGCGTGGGTCACCGCGCATGCAGTACTCGCAGGCTCCACACCAGTAGCCGCCGCCCGTCCCACCGAGGCCGAGAATCACCCGATCACCGACGGACACGAAACGGTCAGCACCCGGCCCGAGCTCCTCGACGATGCCGATGCCCTCATGACCGAGCGGCATGCTGTTCGGGAGCCCGGCCCAGTCGCCTCGGGCGATGTGCAGATCGGAGTGGCACACTCCCGCTGAGCTCATGCGGACGCGCGCCTCTTCATACTGGGGCACCGGTGTGGGGAGGTCTTGGATCTGGATGACGCCCTGGGCGAGTCTCGCTGCTTTCATGCCACTGCTCCTTCGTCGTTCGGGTGCGTCGAGTCGTCCCGATGGTTGACAGGGTGTGCGCTAACGAAGCTCAGAGTACTGAGTCGGCGGCGCAGTTCTCGCGAGATGTCCAGCTAGCCACGCCGCCGGCGCCGAGTGCCCCGTGGGCCGAACGGGCGAACGAGTCAGTGGCCACCGGCCCGGAGCGAGGACGTCCAGCCATCTGACGGGAGGGACCTGGCCGCCTCCAGGTTCGACCGACCGCTCAGTGACGCCGATCCTCGGGGACCGCTCAGCGACCTCAGAGTGCTGGCACTAGACGTTCACCAGCCCCAGTCGTACAGTGCCCGAACGTGGTCACAACGACCATCTCATCAGCCAGGAGTGTCGAACTCATAAGCAAGGAGTACCAAACAATGCGCATCACAGTCCCTGTTGCCGCAGCGTGCGCGATAGCTGTCACGCTCGGCTTTTCAACCGCTGGCCTCGCGGCAAGCCCGGACAAGACGGTCGTGGTGTACGACGACCTCGAGAACGCAACACAAGCGAGCCATTCTCTGAAGTGGTCCAATCCCTACGGACCTGGTGAGACCGCAATCGCTGATGCAGATCACGCGGTGTCTTTCGCCAATGGTGTGCAACGCGTCCGGGCCGTGCCATTTCGAACCGGTGCCGACTTCAGCGTCTTTGACCACCTGAAATACATGGAAGTCAGCAACGCTTCCTTTCCCGTCCCAGCCAAGGGTTCTGTGGAGTTCTCCGCTGACATGACCGCGACGACGCCGGGTACAGTCGATGGGCTGGTCCAACACGGGACATTCGTGCTGGGCGGCGCTCCGTACCAGGCGACCGTGCTCCAGGGCCAGCAGGCCGGGGTCGTGTTGAACATGGTCGACTTCTGCACCGGCCAATTGTTCGACTGGTTTCTCGCCGGGTCCACCGCCTTCACGCTGATCGAGCGCCTGCCATCCAACGTAACGGGGAACATTGGAAACCCGAGTTGCAGCGGAGCGACTCATGTCGGCCGGGACAAGATGTACACGCAGATCATCGACGAGGTGAAGGTGGGCCCGGGCACGCACAACGTCTCCATCCGCTACGACGCCAAGCAGAACTCGGCCGAGTACTTCCTCGACGGGAAGATGATCTCGAAGGTCAAGAACGTCGGCATCCCGCTCGACAAGCAGCACGAGAAGTACACCGGGATCTATCCGTCCCTCGGCGCCGGTGAGTCGCTCGCCGGTCAGATCAAGTCGTTCTCGATCGGACATGGTCTCTTCAGCCTTCTCGACGCCTTCCCCTTCCAGCATCCTGATGCTCCCGAGCTCAGCGTCTCCATTCCGGTCGGCACCGGCAACCCAGCTGATGCCGGCAATGCACGACTGTTCGGCCAGGGCGCAGATGGCACCTGGGACAACTTCATCGTCACCACCATCGACAAGAGCTAGCGCCCGATCCCGGAACTGGCCCATTGCCCGCCTCCCCCAGAGGGGCGGGTAATGGCGCCCCCTGGCCACCTGCGCCTCGGCCCCAAGAA
Source organism: Acidimicrobiia bacterium (assembly GCA_031423635.1). Lineage (GTDB taxonomy): Bacteria > Actinomycetota > Acidimicrobiia > Acidimicrobiales > JANYDT01 > JANLQX01. Next base: position 14,762 of record JANPFX010000194.1, read on the forward strand.
ATGGCAGAGTGAAACGCAAGATTCAGCCTGCGACCCGACGCGCCTGTGCGGTGTCGCGCTGACCGGTCGAAGGGCCACTCATGTCGTTCGAGGACGCAACTGCTGGAGAACCCGCCCCCGAAGGGCGACGAGAGGTCCCGTCGATCGGAACCGTCGTGCGCACGCCGGAGTCGCGCTTCGCCGCCATCACCGACTATCCGTGGCCTCACCGCGAACTCGAGGTGAGACCCGGACTGCGGATGGCCTACGTCGATGCCGGGCCGCGCGACGCGGCCGAGACCGTTCTGCTCCTGCACGGCGAACCGATGTGGGGCTACCTCTATCGCACGATGATCCCAACGTTGCTCGCGGCCGGGTTCCGCGTCGTCGTACCGGACCTGATCGGCTTCGGCCGCTCCGACAAGCCCACCGACCCGGCGGCCTACACCTACTCCAACCATGTGGCGTGGGTGCGCGACCTCGTCGAGCGGCTCGACCTGCGCGCGATCACGTTCTTCGGTCAGGACTGGGGTGGGCTCATCGGCGGTCGCGTCGCCGCCGAGGTGCCGGATCGGTTCGCCCGGCTGGTGTTCTCGAACACCGGCCTACCTCGTTCAGGACCGGGCATTCCGTTCATCCGCGCCCAGGAGCGACTCGATCCGACGATGGTCAAGGACGTGCTCGGGATCGACTGGCGGGAAACGCTGGATGCCGACGATCGCATCGTGCCCGCACGGATACGAGAGTTCGTCGAATCCGCCCGCAATTTCTACTTCCTCAGTTGGCGTCTGTACGCGCAGGAGATCGAGGAGCTCGTCCCGTCGAAGATCGTTCCCGGTTGGTGTCACACGACGCTGTCCGAGGAAGCACTCGCGGCATACGACGCGCCGTACCCCACCCAGGAGTTCGCCGCCGGGGCTCATCGCTTCCCGATGCTCGTACCGATCACGGTCGACGACCCTGAACGACTGAAGGGGGATGCGGCGTGGGAGGTGCTCGGCGGATTCACCAGGCCGGTGCTCACGATCTGGGGAGCGCAGTGCCCCTTCACCCATGCCGAGGGCGGCAAGCAGTTCCGCGAAGGCATTCCGGGCGCCCAGCTCGCCGACATCGACCACAAGACCTACGAGGCGAGCCACTTCATCCAGGAAGACCGTGGCCCGGAGGTCGCGGCGGACATCGTCGCCTTCATGGAGCGCTTTCCCCGCTGAAACGACCCACGGTGCGACGAGTCAGGTAGTCCGGGCTGCGCGAGCAGAGCGCGCCACGTAGTTCGTGCAGTCCGATCCCCACTCCCGCTCGGTCGCTCCTCGCGGAAGGGATCTTGTCGCTCCACGATTTCCTGGTTGAGCGGCAGCGTTGTTGAATGACTGGGGTGAGGATGATTCGGATCGAGCGACAGCGGACGCCCGACGCTGCCGGTTGCTGATGGCATGGTCGTGACCCGCCGACCACTCGACGGGAGGGTGGCATTGGTGACCGGCGCAACCTCGGGCATCGGCAGAGCGTCGGCATGCGCCCTCGCGGTCGCCGGTGCACGCGTACTCGTCACAGGTCGCGACGCAGGGCGGGGCGCCGCCGTCGTCGCAGAGATCAGGGCCGGTGGCGGTGAGGCGTCCTTCCACGCCGCCGATCTCCGTTCCACGGCCGCGATCGACGAGCTCGTCGGCGTCGCGGCCGACCGGTTCGGCCCGATCGACATCGCGTTCAACAACGCAGGGATCTTCGATCGGATGCGTGCGTTCGACCGCTACGACGACAACGCGTGGGACGAGATGATCGCGGTGAACCTGTCGTCGGTGTTTCGGTGCATGCGTGCGGAGATCGCGGCCATGTTGGCTGCCGGCGGTGGAGTCATCGTGAACAACGCCTCGACCGTCGGCCATCGGGGGAGCGACCGGGCCAGCCCTGCCTACGTCGCCGCCAAGCACGGGGTGATCGGCCTCACCCGACAGGCCGCGCTGGAGTACGTCGAACGAGGAATCCGAGTGAACGCCGTGTCGCCCGGGCCCACCCGGACCGCGGTCAGTGCCCCGCTGGAAGCGCAGGGGGCAGAGAGGGTCCGCAGCGTCCTCTCGGCGCTCAACCCGACCGGACAGTTCGTTGCCGCCGAGGATGTGGCCGCCACCGTCGTCTTCCTCTGCACCGATGCCGCATCGATGATCAACGGCCATGACATTCCGCTCGACGGTGGCCAACTCGCCAAGCTCTGACAAACTTCGTCGAAAGGAGAACCTGTGCCCGACGTGCAAGCCCGACCGACCATCGTCCACGGTGCACCACCGGTAGAGCCGCGGCCCATCACGGCGGAGCGCTACATCTCCGAGTCGTGGCTGGCCCGCGAGCACAACGTGCTCTGGCCCCGCGTGTGGCAGTTCGCGTGCCTCGAGCGCGACGTCGCCGAACCCGGTCAGTACGTCGTGCTCAACATCGCCCGCGAGTCGATCCTCGTCTCGTGCACTCAGGACGGCGACGTGGCCGCTCACTACAACGTCTGCCAGCACCGCGG
>JANPFX010000195.1:0-7291 GCA_031423635.1 Acidimicrobiia bacterium
CGAACTGTTCTCCGGCCCCGTCAACAAGGTGGCGCCGCTCACTCAATCCTGTCCCTCCCGCGGCGACGCACGCCCGCGGCCAACCACGCATCGAGAGGAGGTGAATCAACTTTGAACAATCATCAAAACACCGATTGCTACGTAAGCCCGAGTATTTCCGTTCTCGGCTCGTTGACGGAGCTCACGGAACTACGCCCCAAGACAACGTCCTCCGCCTGGGAGGACGACGAAACGCCGGCTTGAAGTTTGGTCGTTGTCATTGGAGCGGGTCAACCGACTGCTCAACCCTGCTCGGGCGCGCATGACGCACCGGGACCGACGATGCATCCACGAGGAGGTGAATCACCCATGAACAATCATCAAAACACCGATTGCTACGCAACTCCGAGTATCTCCATTCTCGGTTCGTTGACCGAGCTCACAAAGACGCTCATCAGAACAACCTCATCCGGTTGGGAAGACAACGACGATCAGGAGATGTAGAAAACGGCTGGCATCGACGGGTCGGTCCGCGGTTTCGCCCGCATCGATGCTCGCTCCAAACTCGCATCCAAAGGGGGTGAATTATCTATGAACAACTACCAAAACACCGATGGCTATGCACGTCCGAGCATTTCCATTCTCGGCTCCTTAGCCGAGCTCACGAAGGGAAATGTCATCAAACCGACCTCCTCTGCTTGGGACAACGACCACACCAACAACGCCGCCTAGGTTGCTCTCAGGCACTTTTGACGAGAGATTGCGGTGATCGATGGGGGCGGGGCTGCGGTCTCGCCCCCATCAGCGGCGGTGGATACCGCAAGTATTGGCCTGTTGATCGGAAAGGAAATTGCAGCGAAGATGTCCGTCATTGCTGAGTATGTTTACGCCTTCCTGCGGGTTCCGGCGCGTGCTTTCCGAGACGAGTTCGTGCTTCCGGGTGGAGAACTGTTCGTCGCTTTGTTGGTTCCGCAGGTTGTCGTGCTCGTTGGAGTGCGGTTCGTGCAGCGTCGCCGACATCTGGCCGTGTGGCCATCATTCTTTCCGAAATCGGCGGTTCGGCGGCGAAGCAGCATCGTCGACGTCGTTTTGTTCATCCTGTCCAATGGGTTACCCATGGGGACCCTCGCCCTCCTCACCAAACCGACGTCGCAACTCGTGGCGAGGTTTCTTCCCTCGCCCGCTGTCGGCGCTCGTCTGTTCGCCGCCGAGCCGAACGTCGCCCTGGCCTTCGGAACGCTGGCGACACTCCTCGCCCTTGACTTCGGGCTGTTCGTCACCCATTGGCTGCACCACAAGATCCCGCCCCTGTGGGCATTTCACGCCGTGCATCACTCTGCACCCGAAATGACCCCGCTCAGTGCCTCACGTGTGCATCCTGCGGAGTTCTTCGCCAATCGCCTCATCTCCTCGGTGACTGCAGGACTTCTCCTGGGTGTCTGGCGGGCAGCGGTTCAACCGCAACTCACGGCAGCGACCATTCTCGGGACGCACCTCGCCTTCTTCGTCTTTCAGGCGTGGTTCGCTTCCGCTCGCCATTCGTCGGTTCCGATATCGTTCGGACCTCTTGAAAGAATGTTCGTCTCGCCCCGAATGCATCAACTTCACCACTCGACGGATCCGGCCCACTATGACCGGAACTTCGGGACGATCCTGTCAGTGTGGGATGCCATGTTCGGGTTTCAATTGCGGCAGTTTCCACACGAAGGAGTGCGCTTCGGAGTCAACGGGATGGATGGCGACTCCCTCAGCGACACCCTCTTTCGTCCGTGCGTACGAGCCGTGAGATCCGTTTCAGTCCTTCGTCACTCAGTGGTCACCCGGCCGGTGCGCTGGATCAAGGCTGGACGCGAACCCCGGGACCTCGTCGGACGCAGCAACACGCCACAGACACTGTCGATCGTGGCCCGAGACGACCCACGATGACAGCCCGTTTGCCGAACGTTCGTCCTGGCGACGCGCTGCTGTCGTGCTTGTTGGCCGCAGCGCGTCGAGACACCGAGCCATCGGCGTACGCGTCGCTGGCGGTTACGGACCCCGTGGCCCTGGTCGCCGCGAGTCGATCTCACGGCGTCGACCATCTGCTCCACGACTGGATCACGATCGTTGCACCCGGTCACGCCGCCGTACCCCTGCTACGACGATGCAGCGACGAGTCCGCCAGATTCCACCTACGTGCACTAGGGGCGCTGCGCAGCGCCGGCACAGCGCTCGACGCTGCCGGGGTGGCGTACGTCGCCGTCAAAGGCCCAATCCTGGCCACCCTCGCCCGGACGTCGTCCGTTCGTGCCTACGGCGACCTCGATCTTCTGGTCTCACCGAAACAGCTCGAGATTGCTCTGGACGCGCTTGCACGCACTGGCGCCGAAATATCGGAGTCGGCCCGTTGGAAGGTTCTCTACGAATCCGAACACGCTCAAGTACCGATGACGCTTCCGCTCGGGGTGGCGCTGGACCTGCACTGGGATCTGTGCTCACGGCCGCACATGCGCCGGTCATGGACGGTCGAAGGGGCCGAGGCACTCATCTTGCGCTCCGCTCTTCTGCACACAGCGGTGGGCGAGGTGCCTGTGCTGGACCGTGCCGACATGCTCCTCCACACGGCCGGCCACGCCGGCTGGTCGGGTGGAGACCGGCTCGGATGGTTGGTCGACGTGGATTCGGTCGTTCGTTCCGGCCCCGTCGACTGGGACACGGTCATGAACCGCACGCGGCGGTGGGGTTTGGAGGCACACGTCGGCGACGTGCTCCAACGGACGGGTCGTCTCTTGGGCACGCCCATACCAATCGACGTCATGAAGAGTCTTCGCGGCGGTGCCCTCGGGTCGCTTCTCCGCATGTCAACGCGTCTGTTTCCGATGACCGGGGAGTTCCATGGCGGGTCGGCGCCGCGCCTTCTGCGCCTCGACGCCCGGTCCGGACTTGCGAGCACACTTCCGGTAGTTGCGCGGCGGGCCTACGGCGCAGTATCCCGGCGCGCCCACCCTGTCGATCCGGTAGACGTCGTCGAGCCGCGTCGAGTCGACGACGAGACTTGGCGGGGACCGTACCTGTCGTTCGCCACGACCGGATCGGCTCCACGTTTGCTGCGATGACGTGCTCGTTCCCTCACGAAGAGAATTGATCGCGCGGTTACTTCGGGACGTTGGTCCCTGGTGGACGGACAGGTCTCGTCAGTAGCTTCTCCTCAGGACCGGCGCCGGCCCGGACCAAGAAGGGGACGAAAATGCGACGACGTCGTCACGCGCTCAGCGGAGCGCTCTACGAGGTGGAGGCCGACGGCAACGTCCGGGTCGAGTCTCGTGAGGGTGTCACCGGCCTCTTCACGCCCGACGGGGAGTGGATCTCCGGTGATCTCCACCAGTGCGACCCGCATCTGTGTGGCTGGCTGGCTGGACCGCAGCTCCCCCCGCGACTCGCCGTGCTGCCCCGCTTCCGGGAAACGGCCGCTGCCGGAGCGGAGGCGACGTCATGACCATGGTCGACGAAACCAAGCCCCCGTTGCCGACCTATCAGCAGCTGCTCGACACCGACTCCCACGAGGTCCCCGACGTGCTCCGTTGGTTCTCGCCGATGCCGCCGAGCGAGTCCGACGTGCCGGTGCTCCGCTACACGTCCGCCGAGTTCCACCAGCTGGAGGTCGAGAAGGTCTGGAAGAAGGTCTGGCAGATGGCGTGTCGGAAGGAGGACATCCCCGTTGTCGGTGACCACATCACCTACGACATCGCTGGCATGTCGATCCTGGTCGTCCGCTCGACGAACACCGAGATCAAGGCGTTCATGAACGTGTGTCCGCACCGCGGGCGACTTCTCAAGGAGAGCCCGGGCCGCTCGACGGAGATCCGCTGCGCCTTCCACGGGTTCGCCTGGGAGCTGAGCGGCCACCTGAAGCAGGTTCCGTGCCAGTGGGACTTTCCCCGCCTGGTGGAAGGGGAGTGGTCCCTCCCCGAGGTCCAGGTCGGCTTCTGGGGCGGCTTCGTGTTCATCAACATGGATCCGGACTGCGAGCCGCTCGAGTCCTTCCTCGGTGATCTGCCGGCCCACTTCGCGCGCTGGCCATTGGAGGATCGCTACACGGAGGCCCACGTCGCGAAGGTGCTCAACTGCAACTGGAAGGTCGCCCAGGAAGCATTCATGGAGGCGTTCCACGTTGTCGCCACTCATCCGCAGCTGTTGCCCAGTCTCGGCGACGCGAACACCCAGTACGACGTGTTCGGGAACTTCTGTCGGGCCATCACGCCCAACGGCACACCGAGTCCGCACATCGGGTGGGCACCGAGCGAGCAGGAGATCTTCGACGCCATGACCGACCGCAACCTCGACGAGGAGCCGCGCGGCGTCGTGCCGATCGGCGAGACGGCGAGGCACATGGCCGCGGAAGCGGCGAGGAGGGCGCTACGTCCGGCCATCGGCGACAGAGCGGACAAACTCTGTGACGGAGAGCTGACGGAGAGCATCTATTACACGGTGTTTCCGAACTTCCATCCGTGGGGTGCCTACAACCGCATCACCTACCGGTTCCGCCCGTACGGCAACGATCACCGCCGGTCGATCATGGAATGCATGTACCTGTCGCCGTTCCCCGGCGATGAGCGACCGCCGGCGGCGCAGGTCCACTGGCTCAACGACGATGATGACTGGACGGTCGCATCGGAGTTGGGGATGCTCGGTCGCGTCTTCAACCAGGACGTCTACAACCTTCCGAAGGTGCAGGCCGGCCTCGAGAGCATGACCAAACCGGGTGTCACGTTCGCCGACTATCAGGAGACGAAGCCCCGGCACATGCACGCGCTGCTCGACGAGTGGATCTCACGCTGACGGTTTCCCGGTTGCCCGACGAGGACCAGGTTGCCCCTGACCAGGTCGATCCTGACCATCCGCGCTCGGTTCGCACGATCGACCCAACGATCCCGAAGCTTCCGTCGAGCGCTCCGTCGGTACCGTCGAGGTGCCGGCAAGCGTCGCACCGACCGTCAGCTTGTTGCCCCGCGGTGGGGATCGTGTCACTCATGCGGCGATTCTGACCGACACGTGAAGGTCGGTGGGGCGATGGCCGACCTTGGGGCTCAGCGTCTCCCGATGAACGCAGCGAAGCGATCCATCGGCGTCGCGTCGGCGGGCGCAGGAACTGGGGGATCGAACATCCCGGGGACGCGATGCTGGTCGGCGTATTCGTCGCCGAACTCGCGGAGTCGCGCCACCAACCCATGATCGAAATCGGCGGGCAGGCCCAGGCTTTGCGCGACATCCCACGCGTGTACGAGATGGTCAGCTGCGAACATCTCGGCAAGTTCTGCGCCGGAAAGCGTCCCCCATGAAAGGGGGAGTGGTCGACCGAGGACCGTCGGATCGCCGCGGTAGAGCGAAACGACTTCGTCGATCGCGTGACGGTACGACGCCACGGGGTCGGCACCCAGGTGATTGCGATAGAACTCCGGCCCTATGTGGTCGCCACGCACTCCGTAGGAGACCATACGCGCGCTTCCGACCATGTGATTGATAAGCCCACGCAGGTTCCAGTCCGAGCACGGGGTGGATCGACCCCATGCGTCGGCCGGAATTTGCGCCACGAGTGAATAGGCCAACTCCATCGACTGCGCGAGGTCGGCGAGACACCCCGCCTCGTCCGGTGATACCCGGGGCAGGCGCCGCGCCGCCGCCTCCTGTTCGGAGAAGAACACCACTCCCGCACCCCAGAAGTGGGCCACCGTATCCTTCGGCAGGTTCTCGACCGCTTCGGGCCCACAGATCTCGACCAATTCGGTCTCGGTGAACACACCCCACCGCTCGAAGGCCTGCGTGACGGTCGGTCCCGGGACGGGGTCGACCGTGAGACCGGGGCTCGACGTCTCGAGGGCGTCCACATACGCCTCATACGGCATCCACCCCGGGACGGTGACCTCACCACCCGGTCCTCGAAACACCAGCGTCGGAAAGGCGTAGCGGTCGCGGCCATCGGTCTGCTTCATCGACCCGATGCCGACGTCGTCGCCGACGAGGTGGCGCACGTGACGATTCGGCCGGCGCGTCTCCTCCCAATCGGACCGGTACGCCGTGGCCGCCTCAACACCCACTAGATCGTCCAGCCAGCGATCGACGTCGAGTCCGACGACTCCGTTGGCCGATGCAGCGAACTCCTCGGGGGAGGAGGGGGTCACCCCGAACACGAACGTCGACTCTCGGAACCGGCGGAGCACGGCCTCGCCGACGGCCGTACCCTGCCGTTCTGCCGCCTTGACGGCCAACCCCGCCGGATCGGTCGATCGGGCCATCCGGTGCATCGGCATCGGATAGGGCTGGCCGGTGTACGCCGAACTGCGCCGCCAGTACTTCTGCATCGGTTCGGCTGCACGGATGGGATCCCAGTCGTCGCGCCCCCCGGAAGCATCGTGCACGAGCCCGCCGAGCACAACGCGCCAGCGGAGGTGCCGGCCGTAGCGCCACTGCAGGAGCCGAAGCTTCGGCTCGGTACCCCAGGCCCACGAGCAGATCGGGTCGGTGTACTCGACGACGTCGGCGCTCGGGTGTTCGTGGGGCATGGTGACCTCGGGACGAGAAGTGATGGATCCAGGTGAGCAGATTTGGGCTCGACGCGCCATACCTACGTCGCCTCCGACGCGGCGGACGTTCAGGAAACGACATCGGACCCGCTGCGCACCGGGGGTGGGGCCTCTGAACCCCAAGCACCAGCCACAGGACCGTAACCTCACGTCCGCCCTGACTTTACATAACTATGATTCTCGGCGAATGCCGGGCGAGTGATCGGACAGGGCGGAGACGTCCCGCGCTGCGGCCAGCAGCGATGTGACGATCAGGCGCAGGTCGGCGACCGAGCGCGCTTCACGCAAGTCAGCATCGGCATCGGCGACCGCGCACGACAGCACGAAGATCTCGTCGTGAAGTCGGTCGACGTCTCGCCGAGCGACGATCAGTTCATTCTCGTCCACGCCGTGGCGGGCGGCACGCTGGCGAGCCTCGAAGTCTCGCTGCCGGCAGCTCTGCTTGCAGAACCGCCTGGGTCGCCCGCGACCCTCCGTCGGCGTCACCGGCCGGCGGCACCATCCGCAGAGCGCCATCTCCCGCTCCCGCTGGGTCATCCGTATTTTCGTCACAGTGACGATAATACTGCTGCGTTCGTAGATCGGCCACGGTTCACCATCGACGAACGTCTCGTCCATCAGTCGTGCGCACCAGCCGTCACACGGGGCAGCCCGTTCACGATGAGCGCGACATCCGGATACTCGCAGCACCAACTCGACCGTGGTGGTATCTCCCCTGGGGTCTTCCAATCGCCCAGCGCCTTGCGCTCTTC
>JANPFX010000196.1:0-4352 GCA_031423635.1 Acidimicrobiia bacterium
CCGGGCATCCTCGATCCCTTCGACCACCGTGCGCAGGCCGAGTCCCGTCGCGAGGTCGGCGATCGCTTTCACGATCGCCGCGTCCGGCGCGGAGTTCGCCACGTTGACGATGAACGAGCGGTCGATCTTGAGCTCATCGACGGGTAGCCGCTTCAGATAGGACAGCGACGAGTATCCGGTGCCGAAATCGTCGATCGAGAATCGAACCCCGTGCCGGCGGAGACTGCCGATGATGGAGGTCGCCTCATCGAGTTCGTGGACCAATTCGCGTTCGGTGATCTCCAAGGTCAACCGCTCCGGTGGGACGCCGGAAGTGGCGAGGGCGCTGAACACACGATCGCCGAAGCCCGGGGCGAGGAGGGTCTGGGCATCGAGGTTGACGGCCACACCGATTCGCACACCATCCCTATGCCACTGCGCACATGCCTCGAGTGAATGCCGGAGGATCGCATCGGTGATGGCGTCGATCAGCCCGGCCTGTTCGGCGAGAGGGATGAACTCGTTGGGGCCGATCTCGCCGAGGCGCGGATGAGTCCAACGCGCCAGCGCCTCAGCGCCGATGATTCGACCGGAGATGAGATCTGCCTTGGGTTGGAACACGACGGTGAGCGCGTCGGCGTCGATCGCGGAGCGCAGTTCACCGACGAGTTCGAGGGCGCGTGTCGAGGAGTGCTCCTGGGAGGGGTCGAAACCACGGATGGCCGAGCCGCGGATCATCTTGGCTACGTACATTGCGATGTCGGCCCGCTTCAGCAGCGTCTCGCGGTCCGTACCATGGTCCGGTGCGAAAGCGAAGCCCACGGACGCCCCGATGCGGATGCTCATGGCGTCGAGCGTGAACGGCTCGGTGAAGATCACCTCCATGGCCTGGAGCTTCTCCATCGTCTCCTTGACCGAGGCGACGGCGGGCAGTACGACGGCGAACTCGTCGCCGCCGAGACGGGCCAGGAATGCGGATGAAGGCAGCCCACGCCGGAGCCGCATCGCCGTCTCGACGAGGACCTGATCGCCGGCGTGGTGTCCGAGGGCGTCGTTGACCTCCTTGAACCGGTTCAGGTCGAGCATGGCGACCGCGAAGCTCACGCCTTCCCGGGCAAGGACGTCGTCGAGGGTCCGGTAGAGGTAGAGGCGGTTGGGAAGGCCGGTAAGCACATCGTGCAAGGCCTGGTGTTCGCGGTCGGCCGATTCACTTCTGAGCTCGTCGATGAGCCGAAGGTTCTCCAGCGTCACGGTGGTCTGGTTGGCCATGGTCGCGAAGATGGATAGGTCGTCGTCGTCGAAGGTGCTCACGTCGCTGACCCGGTCGCTGACGACGAGTGCCCCGATGACTTCGTTCCCGTGCAGCAGGGGAACGGCCATCATGTCCTTCAGGCCGTGCGCCTGGAGATACCCGTCCTGCGCAGTCGATCCCCGCTCCAGGCACATCGGCTCGCCCCGTGTGATGATCGCTTCCCACACCGCGTCACCGGGCTCGGGAACGGATCCGGTCTCCGACCGAAGGCTGTGGCGTACATGGTCATCGTGGCGGGGGAGAACGATGGTCGCGTTCGTCGCCCGCAAGACGCTGGCAGTTTCCTCGAGCACGCTCTGCAGGGTCGCCGACAAATCGCTCGACGTGGTCAGCCCGGCAGTGAACTCGTGAAGCAGCAACAGGCTGTCGTAGCGGCGTTGCAGTTTCGCCTGTCGTCGCATGGGCACGATCACGATCCCGGCGAGCATCAGCAACGGAAGGACCCCGGCTCTCGTCTCGCGAAGGACGATCACGGAGAGGACGGTCAGGGCGGTCGCCATCCACGAGTTCACGACGCCGAGCACCACGTGTCGTGCCGCCTGACGCGGCGTCATGGAGTCGCCGCGGAGCAGTATCACCAGGTTCACGGCACTAGTGGAGAGCATGATCGCTGTCGACAATGCGGCGAGCAACGCCACCCAGGTCCGCCAATCCTCGACCCTCACGTTCGAGGACAGCGCGTCGAACACGGCGACGGCGAAGGCCACTTCAAACAGTGTGAGAGGGGCGTTGAAGGCGAATCGGATCAGTGAACGACGTCGATTCAACGCCTGGCTGATGAGCCAACCGCCCATGACGGCGGCGAGGAGTGGGCCGCGAGATAGCGAGAGGAGGCCGAGAACAAGCGGAATCTCCGAAAGCGAAAGCGAGAACGCGTTCGCTTCGACCTCGAGAAACATGGGTGCCGAGGCGGCGATGAAGAAGCCGGCGAGCAACCATCCGAGCGGCAGATCGAGCGGAAGTGCGGCGTTGTGCCCAACGACCTGACTCGAGAGCGCAGCGCCGGCGAGACCCAAAGCAACCGCGAGGGCGTACACCCTCACGGTGCTCGGTTGTACCCCTGGCGGCGGCTCACTCATCGATCGGCTTCCCAGCGCCGGTTGGGTCTGTGCGACCACTCGGCCCCTGTGAATCGTCACATTGATCGACCGCCTTGAGTCAAGGCGTCGTCACCCCCAGACAGCACCCTTCCAGCCCAATCCGGCCCAGTTCGCTCCGGCCCATCCCGCTCCGGCCCATCCTGCTCCGGCCCAGTTTGCTCCGGCCCATCCGGCGCCCGCCCAGCCTGCTCCCGCCCAGTTCGCTCCGGCCCATCCGGCGCCCGCCCAGTTGGCTTCGGCCCATCCTGCTCCGGCCCAGTTGGCTCCCGCCCAGTTGGCCCCGGCCCAGTTTGCTCCGGCCCATCCGGCTCCGGCCCAGTTGGCGCCGTTGAAGGTGCCACCATTCCAGGACGTGCGGTTGAAGGTCGCCGTGGCGAACGCCGCGCCATCCCATTTGTTGCCGAAGATGTCGCGCTCGTTGTTCAGCAGAACACCGTTGAAGGACAGGTGGCTGCCGCCGCGCGCCGCTTCCAGTGATCCCCGGCCGGGTGTGCCGAAGACCGGTTCCTTCATGGCGGGCGCCGGGCCCCACTGGGCCAGAAGGTCGGCGGCCTTGTCGACCTGGATGAGGTTGCTGATCTGTCCGGTGACGTCCTTGCCCGAGAAGATCAACGCGCTCCGGATCTGATCAGGAGACGATCCCGGGTAGGCGCTCGAGAGCAGAGCCACAGCTCCTGACACGGCGGCGGCCGCCTGGGAGGTTCCCGAACCACGGATGAGGCGGGGTCCGGCGACGGCACCCGGAAAGCGAGCATCGACGAACGAACCGGGGACGCGCAGACCCATCACCCGGGCGCCGGGCGCCCACAGGTCCGGCTGACGCCATCCGGCGGCACTGGTGAACGAGCTCGACGACAGCGGCGAAACCGATTGGTCGACGGAGCCGACCGCAATCAGTTTCGGGTTGTAGGCCGGGCTCGTCACGGCAGTGCCAGGCCCGTCGTTGCCGGCTGAGGTGACGACCGTGATCCCGTTGCGCCATGCCACTTCCGCCGCCCACGACAGCGGGTCATCGACCGATGAGTTCGTGCTCGGCGTGCCGAAGCTGAGGTTGATCACCTTGATGTTCAACCCGTTGTCGTTCTTGTGCTGGACCACCCAGTTGATGGCGGCGATGACCTGGGAGACGTCGGTTGCCCCGTCGTACGCACCGACCTTCACGTTCACGATCCGAGATCCGGGGGCCACACCGACGAAGCGCGTGCGGTCGGTCAGCGAAGCCGCGCCGGCGATGTCCAGCCCGGCGGCGATGCTCGCCATGTGCGTGCCGTGGCCGTACGCATCGAGGCCCGGGTAAGCGGAGAACGGCACGTCGAGGGACAGGTCAGGACCGTTGATGATCTTGCCGGCGAGACCCGGAACGGGGCTGACACCGGTATCGATCACTGCGATGTCGACGCCCTGCCCGGTGGCGCCCCGGTTCCACATCTGGTCGGCGCGGATCAGGCGCGTGATCTGGAACAGCGAGCCCGGGTCGTCCGCATAGGCCTCGACGGTCGGCACGGCGAACGCGGTTGCTGAACTGGTGACAGCGGTCTTCGCCGTCTTGCCGGTCGACTTGACGGTGGTCGTCGGCGCCTTGATCGTGGTCGTCGTGGCCTTGGTGGTCGTGGGCGCTGCAGTGGTCGTCGGTGCCGCGGTGGTCGTGGTCGCTTTGACCGTGGTCGTGGGTCCCGCGGTCGTCGTCGGTGCTGCCGTCGTCGTGGTTGCTTTGACGGTGGTCGTGGTCGTCGGTGTGGTCGTGGTCGTCGGGGAGGCAGTGGTGGGTGCCGCGGCCGTGGTCGTGGCCGACTGGTTGTTCTTGCCGGCCTGGGCCGCAGGCATGACGATTGTCGATGCCACGACCGTGAGAACAACGGCGGCGACGGCTCTGCTTCCTTGCGTGTGTTTCATTGCGAAATCCTTTTCGACCACTTAGAGTGGTCACAGGATCGTCGCCGACCTTGGCTGGCTGGTCATCA
>JANPFX010000197.1:0-6231 GCA_031423635.1 Acidimicrobiia bacterium
ACGACGGCGACGCGCCGCTGGCCGAGCGCCGAGCGGCCGCCTTGGCGTTGGACCGCGACATGCTCGCCGATCTCCTCGGCAGTGAGGAACTGCGTGAGCTCCTCGAACCTCAGGCCATTGCCGCCGTCGAAGACGAGCTTCAGTGCCTCGACCCTCGTCGCCACGCCCGCACCGTCGACTCGGTACACGACCTGCTCCGACGCCTCGGCGACCTCTCCGTAGATGAACTCGCGCTGCGGGTCGAGGGGGGTTTGACCTCCACGACCGAGAAACTCGCGGCACTGACGAAAGAGCGCCGGGCTGTCCTCGTGCGGGTGGCCTCCGAGGACCGCTACATCGCCGCCGAAGATGCCGGCCGTTACACCGAAGCCCTCGGCTGTCGGGTTCCCCCAGGGCTCCCCGCGGCGTTTCTCAATTGGTCCGGTCCGGTCGATCCAATCGACCCGGCGGCTCCGTTGGGGAGCCTGCTGGTCCGCTACGCCCGCACGCACGGGCCATTCACCACCCATGATGTCGCAGCGCGCTTCGGCGTGTCGCTCGACATCGTCGAGGCGTGCCTCGTCCGCCGTGGCGACGACGGCTCGCTGTTGTCCGGCGAGTTCCGTCCCGACGGCGCCGGACGGGAGTGGTGCGATCCCGATGTGCTGCGCCAGCTGCGGCAGCGATCCCTCGCTGTGCTGCGCAAGGAGATCGAGCCCACGTCGGTCGAGGCCTTCGCCCGCTTCCTCCCGGATTGGCACGGCGTCGGCTCGGCCGTGGTGAGCGGCGGTCTCGATCGGCTCTACGAGATCATCGGACAACTCCAGGGTGTGGCGCTCCCGGCCAGCGTGCTGGAGCGCGACATCCTCCCGGCCCGGCTCCCGCGCTACACCCCGAGGCTGCTCGACGAACTCCTCGGCGCCGGTGAGGTCGTCTGGGTCGGCGCCGGCTCGCTCGGACGAGACGACGGCAAGGTCGCCCTGTATCTCCGCGAAACGGCGGCGCTGCTCGCTCCGATGCCTCGCGCGGACAACGCCGATGCGCCGTCAGAGGACGAGCATGATCGTCTGCGCGCATTGCTTTCTGCTCGCGGTGCGTGCTTCTTCCGTGAGTTGCAGGGCACGAACGATCTGCGCACGATCGACTCGATCTGGGACCTCGTGTGGGCCGGTGAAGTCACGAACGATTCCTTCGCCGCCGTCCGGGCGCTCGCCGGTTCGAAGAAGGCCGGCGCATCCTCGGTCGGAGCGGCTACAAGGCGCGCCGGGCGTCCACGGCTCGCATCGCTCAGCGTTCTCGGTCCGCCGAAGGCTCAGGGTCGATGGTCGCTCGTCACCCGCGAGCTCGGGCTCACTCCTGCGGGCGACCTGTCGAACGACCCCGCAGACGAGGGGTTCGTCCCGAAGAAGCAGCAGATCGCCTCCGCCCGGGCGGTGGCCACCGAGCGCGCCCACGCCATCGCTATCACCCTCCTCGAACGACACGGCGTGCTCACCCGCGAGGCCATCAGGGCCGAGGGCGTCGCGGGCGGTTTCGCCGGCCTCTATCCGGTGCTCAAGCTGCTTGAAGACGGCGGCCGGGTGCGCCGTGGCTACTTCGTGGCCGGTCTCGGCGGTGCGCAGTTCGCGGTTCCCGGTGCCGTCGATCGACTCCGTGCATTTCGTGAGCCACCGCCGATTCCCGAGGTCACGGTGCTCGCCGCGGTCGACCCGGCCAATGCCTACGGCGCCGCGCTCGCCTGGCCCGTGAAGGGACCGCAGCGTGCTTCCGGTGCCTACGTGCTGCTCGTCGACGGACTGCCGTCGCTCTACCTGGAGAAGGGCGGTCGCTCCATCGTGGCGCTGCGCCCGTTCGACGGCGAGTGGGAGGAGCCGGTGATACGCGCGCTCAGCGCTATGGTCGGCACCGAGGAATCGCGGGATCGGATCGTGCGCTTCCGTCGCCTCGTGTTGGAGACCTTCCCCGACGAACTCCTGCCGCCGCTTCGTGCCGCGGGTTTTGTCCCCACCCCCAAAGGCCTGGCGAAGTATGCCTGATGCGCCGGGGTTTCGGAGTTTGTGTGGCTCCCAGCGAAACGAAGATTCCGAATCCCCGTCGGGGCCGCTGCTGTCACGGCGAGGGCTGCTGACTGCTGCAGTCGGTTGTGGGTTTTGCGCCCTCGGCGGGTTCGTTGGCGGACGCCTGTCCGCCGGGCCATCGAGGGTCGGGCGCACGAGGACCCTGGCGGAGCGACGCTCCGTGCAGCCGAACGGGCTGTTTCGCGTGCGCACAAACGAACCGGTTGTCGCCCTCACCTTCGACGACGGCCCCGACCCGCTTTACACGCCCGATGTGCTCAGCCTCCTCAAACATGCTGACGCCGCGGCGACGTTCTTTCTCGTCGGCGTGAACGCGGCGGCCGAGCCCGATCTCGTGCGCGATCTGGTTGCGTCGGGTCACAGCATCGGGAACCACACCTATGACCACCGCGAACTCGAGTTGCTGACACCTGCGCTGGTGCGCGCTGAGATCGACCGCGGACAGCGCAGCCTGATACGCGTCGGCGTGCCGGCGCCGCGACTGTTCCGACCGCCGATGGGATTCACCGATGAAGCGGTTGCCGTGCTCGCTGATGCCGATCGCTTCCGCACCGTGTTCTGGGACGTCTGTGTCGAACGTTTCATCAAGGACGATTCGATTGATCGCGGCGTGGACCGCTTGCTCGACAAGGTCGGCCCGGGATCGATCATCCTCGCTCACGACGGGGGCCGGATTGTCGGAAGCGGCCGCGAGCCGCACTCGAGGGCCCGCACCGTCGAGGCCCTTCCCCGTCTGCTTCGAGGTCTGGAGGCCAAGGATCTGCGTGTCGTCGACGTGCCGACACTTCTTGCGTCCTCCCGGGAGAGCTGATCGAGCGAGCGGCCGAACCTCGTCAGGTTTGGAGGATTTGTTGCTCTGGGAGCTACGAATCTTCCGAACTCTGGTGGATCACTGCGCCGGTAGCGTTGGCGTTGTCGCCCCAACTGCTGAAGGAGGCACCATGACCGACACCGCTCCCGCTCCGACCCCGGTGGCCCTCACCCGCAAACCGACGTATTCGTTCTCCGATCGGATCACGGCGAGCAGCGGCACGGTCTTTGCGTCTGGGGTCCAGGCCGTGGCGCGGATCATGGTGGAGCAGTTGCGCGTCGACCGGGCGAACGGTCTGCGCACCGCAGCGTTTGCGTCGGGTTACCCCGGGTCGCCGCTCGCCAGCCTCGACCGAGAGCTCGAGATCGCTCAGAAGCTCGTGGGGAACGACCTCCCGTTCGTGTTCCGTCCCGGACTGAACGAGGAACTCGCTGCCACGGCCGTGATGGGAAGCCAATTGGCCCAGAGCCACGGCGAGGGTCGCTACGACGGTGTCATGGGCATGTGGTTCGGGAAGGCTCCCGGTATCGATCGGGCGTGCGACGCCATCCGCCATGCCAACTACGCGGGAGCACACCGCCACGGCGGTGTGCTCTGCGTGGTTGGCGACGATCCGGCGTCGAAGTCGTCAACGGTGCCGAGTAGTTCCGACGCCACCCTTATCGACCTGAAGATCCCGATCCTCTATCCCGTCGACGTGCAGGACGCACTCGATCTCGGCCGCCACGGCATCGCGCTGTCGCGCGCCAGCGGATTGTGGGCCGGCCTGAAGATGGTGGCCAACGTTGCCGACGGTACCGCCGCAATCTCGCTCGATCCGTCACGCGTGCGTCCGTTGATGCCGGAATGGCTCGTGAACGGCGTGCCGTTCGTCCCGTCTCCATCTGCACGGTTCGTCCCGCCTTACAACCTCGATATCGAACGGGAGATCATCGAGGTCCGTCTCGAAGTGGCGCGGGCCTACGGTGCCTTGAACGACTTGAACCGCGTCGTGATTGATCCCGGACCATCAGCGCGCATAGGGATCGCCGCGTGCGGATACACCGCAGCCGAGACCCGCGAAGCGTTGTCGCGCCTCGGCCTGCGCAGCGACGAGGAGATCGCCGCCGCGGGCATACGCCTCATGGTCCTGCGCCTGCCTTACCCGCTGGAACCCTCGACCGTTCGGCGGTTCTGCCACGGCCTCACCGAAGTGATCGTCATCGAAGAGAAGAACCCCATGCTGGAGTGGATGGTGAAGGACGCGCTCTGGGGTTCGGCTGAGCGTCCGGAGATTGTCGGAAAGCGCGACCTCGACGGAACACCGCTCTTCCCCGGAATCGGCCACCTCGACGCGGACGCGATGCTCGAACCACTGCGGCGCAGACTGGCCGTGCACCTCGGCGGCGACCTTCTCGCGCCGCTGCCGACCAAACGAGAGCTCATCGCACTCACCGAGTCGCGGGGCCCCACGTTCTGCTCGGGTTGCCCGCATCACTGGAGCACGAAGGTCCCGGAAGGGACCCTCTACGGTGGTGGCATCGGCTGCCACGCCATGACGACGTTCCAATCCGAGGAGCGTGTCGGCGAGCTGGCCTCGCTCTGTGCGATGGGCAACGAGGGTGCAGCGTGGATCGGCATGCAGCCGTTCGTTGAACGTAACCATTTCATCCAGAACTTGGGCGACGGCACGTACTTCCACTCGGGGCAGCTCGGTGTGCAGGCCGCCATCGCCAGTGGGGTGAACGTCACCTTCAAGTTGCTGCACAACGGCGCCGTGGCTATGACCGGCGGGCAGGACGCTCCGGGTCGTATCGGGGTTCCCGGTATCGCCACGGTCATGCTGGCCCAGGGTGTGAAGCGGATAGTGATCACCACCGACGACGTGAGTGACTACGACGACGTCACACTGCCGAAGGGCGTCGACGTGTGGGATCGATCCCGCATCATCGAAGCGCAGGAGGCTCTGCGTGAGGTCCCCGGCGTGACCGTGCTCATCCACGACCAGGACTGCGCGGCCGAGCTCCGACGGGACCGCAAGCGCGGCGTCGTTGCCGCCCCGACGTTTCGTGTTCTCATCAACGAGCGGGTCTGCGAAGGGTGCGGTCACTGCGGCGAGACGAGTGGATGCCTGTCGGTGCAGCCGACGGACACGGAGTTCGGACGCAAGACGAAGATCGACCAGACCAGCTGCAACCTCGATGCCTCTTGTCTGCAGGGCGACTGCCCGAGCTTCATGACCGTCGAGGTAGATGCCGATGCGGTTGCTGCCGCGGCCAAACTACGCGCCCAGAAGGTCAGTGCACCTACAGTTTTCCCGGAACCAGTGCTCCTGGTCGACGGCGATGACTGCACCATCCGTCTAGCCGGTATCGGCGGGACGGGTGTCGTCACGGTCAGTCAAGTCCTGGGCACGGCAGCGATGCTCGACGGGCGACAGGTGATCGGCCTCGACCAGACCGGTCTTTCGCAGAAGGCCGGGCAGGTCGTGAGCGACGTGCGCATCGGAACGTCGCTCAGCCACGCGTCGAACAAGGCCGGGCGAGAGAGCGTCGATGTGATGCTCGCTTTCGACCTTCTTGTCGGGGCCGGCTCGGCGATGATCGAATCCCTCGCCTCGCACTCCCACGTGGTGGCGTCGACCACGTCGACGCCGACGTCGGCCATCGTGATCGACCCTCGACGGGTCGCTCCCTCCACCGACGCGCTCGTCGGACGGTTGCGTGTCGCGTCGGGCCACGAAGCGGTACTACTCGACGCGGGTGGAATCACGGTGGCGACGCTGGGCGACGCGACCACCGCGAATATCGCCGTGCTCGGCGCCGCGGTACAGGCCGGCTGTATCCCGTTGCGGGCGTCGTCGATCGAGGAGGCGATCACCCTGAACGGTGTTGCGGTGGACAAGAACCTCGCCGCGTTCCGGTGGGGCCGCGCAACGGTGGCTGACCCAGCCGTGGTTCGCGCTGCCTTGACCGCGGTCGCGCCCACACAGGTCCCGTCTCCGACGGTTCCCGCTCGACTGGTCCCGTCCGTCGACGGCCTCGGCGTCCGCACCGGTCTCACTGACCTCTTGCGCTCCCGGGTTGCCGAGTTGACTGCCTTCCAGGATGAGCGGTGCGCTCGGACCTACCTCGAAACGGTGCGATCCGTAGCCGACATCGAGGAACGGCTCCGAGACGGTTTCGCGCTGACCGAGGCGGTCGCCCGCCATCTGTTCCAGCTCACCGCCTACAAGGACGAGTACGAGGTGGCCCGACTCCTCCTCGCCCCCGAAGCAACAGCGGCGGCCGAGGCCGTCGGAGGCAAGGGTGCCAAGGTCACCTGGAAGCTGCACCCACCGATGCTCCGTGCCCTCGGCATGGACCGCAAGATCGCGCTGGGTCC
>JANPFX010000198.1:0-32005 GCA_031423635.1 Acidimicrobiia bacterium
GTACCTGCTCTCCGGACGGACTCTCCCGGAACCCGCAATCGGGCCGACGGCGAGCCCGGGGGCCCATCGGGTCAGGCGGTCGCCGCCTCCGCAGCGCGGCGGGCGAGGGCTCGCGACCGACGGACCTTGCGCCGTTCACGCTCGGAGAGCCCGCCCCAGATGCCGAACTTCTCGCCGTTGGCGAGGGCGTATTCGAGGCAGTCGCCCTTCACGACGCAACCCCGGCAGACCTCTTTCGCCTCACGCGTAGATGCACCACGTTCGGGGAAGAACAACTCCGGATCGACGCCCATGCAGTTGGCCTTGCTCTGCCAGGTGCGGTCCTCGAGGGCCTGGATTGGAGTCGTTCTCAGCATGTGGGTCCTCGTTGTGCATGGTGCGCGCCGGGGGAGCGCACTCGTGTCGGTCGGATGGATGGGGCTCGAAACGGTCGGTCATCCGGCGGCGGCTGGACCGAACGGTGATGACCGCATCGAAGCAGGCCATCGGCAAGCCGCCGACACTCCCCCGAGCAGGTCATTTCCGCACGAATGCCGAATGACACAGGTGTCATTCTCGCTTGTCGCCGGGCAATCCGCAAGTGGAACCTTGCATTTGCTCTCCGGCGCGGCTACGCGCCGCGCCGCGGGCTCCTGGAGCGTTGATGAGACGGGTGCCACACGGCGGTCCTGTAAGCGCATAAAGTGCACGGCTTGGTACCGAGATGCTCTCGGATCCATCAGGGGAGAAACACCTATGAAGAAGACTACGAGCGCCGTGCTCCTATTCGGCGCCCTGGCGATGTTCGCCGCTGGTTGTTCCTCGGACAGCGCGGATACCACCGCCGCACCGGCCGAGACCGAAGCAGCCGCAACGGAGGCTCCGGCAACCGAAGCAGCAGCAGTGGAGACCGAAGCAGCCGCCGAAACGGAAGCTGCCGCTGCCGAGACCGTCGCCGCTGCCGAAGGCGGCACCGCCGGATTCATCCTTCCGGACTCGAAGAGCTCCGACCGCTGGGAGACCTCGGACCGCCCGGCCATCGAGAAGGCGTGTGCCGCCGCCGGCATCAAGTGCCTGATCCAGAACGCTGAAGGCGACAAGGCCAAGATGGCCACCATCGCCGATCAGATGGTGACCGACGGCGCGAAGGTTCTCGCCATCGTGAACCTCGACTCCGAGTCGAACGTCCAGATCCAGACCAAGGCCGCTGCGGCCGGCGTCAAGTTGATCGACTACGACCGCCTGACCCTCAACGGCAAAACTGACGTCTACGTGTCATTCGACAACGTGGCCGTGGGTACCGCTCAGGGCGAAGGCATGATCAAGTGCCTCGGTGGAGCCGATACCGCGAAGGGCAAGAACATCATCCAGCTCAGCGGTTCGCCGACGGACAACAACGCCACCCTGTTCAAGCAGGGCCAGGACGCCGCGATCAAGGATTCGGGCATCAACGTCGTCGGCAGCGAGGCCGTGCCGGACTGGGACAACCAGAAGGCCGTCCCGATCTTCGAGCAGCTCCTCACCAAGGCCGGCGGCAAGATTGACGGCGTTCTCGCCGCCAACGACGGCCTCTCGGGTGCCGCCCAGACCGTCCTCGCAAAGAACGGCCTCAAGATTCCGGCCACCGGCCAGGACGCCACGGTCGACGGCCTGCGCGCCATCCTCAACGGCACGCAGTGCATGACCGTCTACAAGCCGTACCCGGCTGAGGCCGAGGCTGCTGTTGCTGCCGCCGTCGCGCTCCTCAAGGGCGAGGCTCCGGCCACCAACGCCACCATCAACGACGGCACCCGCGACATCCCCTACGCCCAGGCTGCGATCCAGTCGATCTTCCTGGACAACGTGAAGGACGTCACCTCGACGGGCGGCGCCAAGCGTGACGATGTCTGCAAGGACATCGAAGACAAGTGCACGGCAGCCGGAGTCTGATTCTCCGACAGCTACGTTGACCCTGCCGTGAGCAACGGCCGGGGCATCATCTGATGATGGCCCACCCTTCGGGGTGGGCCATCGTTCGTTCCGGGACTGCTCGGCTCCACGAGGCTCCGGAAGAGCACGTCGTGGTGGGTCCTGCGGCCCATGGACGCCACTGATAGCGGGCGCCTACTCTCCGTGGTGATGACGCGTTCACCATTGCACGGAGACTCCCCGACCCCGGGCAGCGGCACCGGTGCTTCGACGCCCAGGTCGCGCGGCGTCCAGGCCTGGCTCGGCGTCATCGTGCTCGCGTCGTCGACGATCGTCGGAGCCGTTGCCGTCGGCATGCCCCTGGGCGAGCGGGCAATCGCACAAACCGCACCTCCGGCGCCGCCACCCGTCGACGAATCGCTGCCGCACACGCACACCGCGATCGACTCCTCCCAGCTGACCAAGGCAGAGGAGGACGCGCTGGTCGCCCGGGTGGAGCGCGAGGGCCTCGGTATCCGACCCGACATCGTGGCCCGACGGTCCGGACGGATCAGTGCAGCAGCTGCGGCTGCATCCCCGGCCGCCACCACCGGGTCCTGGGAGGGCCCCTACGACTGGCCGGTTCTGGGCGTCTTCGTGACGCTTCTTCCCAACGGCAACGTGCTCGCGTACGACTCGGTGAACGATCTGCGGACCGAGGCGTCGACCGAGCACCGCTTCACCCGGGCGATGATCTTCGACCCGTCGACGAGGGCGATCACCCGGGTCGACGAGACCCTCGGGTTCAACATCTTCTGCAGCGGCCTGGCCAAGCTCGCGAGCGGGCTGGTGTTCACGGCCGGCGGGAACCTCAACCAGGCGCTGGACGGCATCGATCGCAGCACTACCTTCGACTGGACGACGAACGCGTGGACAGAGGGTCCACGCATGTCGCAAGCCCGTTGGTACCCATCGGTCACGCCCCTGCCGAACGGTGAGATGTTGGTGACCGGCGGAGGCCCGGCGCTCTCCGAAATCCGCAAGGCCGACGGAACCTTCCGTGCACTTACCAACGCGTCCCAGGCCATCTGGGCGAAGCGGGAGTACCCCTGGCTGGTGCCGGCTCAGAACGGATCGGTCGCCTACATCGGCCCCGAGGACCAGATCGGCGCACTCGACACCAACGGCGCCGGCCTCTATCTCGCCCGGGCCGCACGCGATGGCAAGAAGCGGTCCTACGGGAGCTTCGCGGCATTTGCGCCGGGCAGGGTCCTCGTGGCCGGCGGTGGCTTCTTCGACAACACGTCCGTGGTCGTCGACCTCGCGACCGGTGCGACAACGCCGACCGGCCCCATGGCTCATCAGCGGCGTCAGCACAACCTCACGGTGCTCGCCGACGGGACGGTCCTGGCCACCGGTGGTCTCGAGAACACCACCGAGAGCCTGGCCAGTCTCACCGCGGGGGTCTACGACGCGGAGATCTACGACCCGGTATCCGGCCAGTGGCGCACCGTGGCTCCCCAGGAGCGCTCCCGCCAGTACCACTCATCTGCACTCCTCCTTCCTGACGGGCGGGTGCTCAGCTCCGGTGGCGGAATGTGCGGCGTGTGTGATTCGATCGGCTACTTCCAGCGCAACGCCGAGATCTACTCCCCGCCGTACCTGTTCGCCGCTGACGGGTCACCCGCGGTACGACCGGTGATCACCTCGGTCTCCGGCCAACTCAACTGGGGTTCGTCCTATTCGCTGGCGACGCCGACGCCGGCAAAGATCACCAAGGTCGCTCTGGTTCGGATGGGATCGGTCACCCACTCCGTCGACATGGAGCAGCGTTACATCCCGTTGTCGTTCACGGCCGGAGCTACCTCGTTGTCGGTGACCGCTCCGGCCAACGCCAACGCCGCGGCGCCGGGCTGGTACCTGCTGTTCGCGATCGACGACCAGGGCGTCCCGTCCGTGGCCGCCAAGGTGCAGATCGGTTCGTTCACACCGCCGCCGACCACAACGACCACCACAACGACCACGTCGACGACCACGACCACACGTCCGCCGACCACGACGACCACATCAACCACCACGACCCTGCCGCCGACGACCACCACCTCGACCACGTCGACGACGACCACCGTCCCCCCGAGCACAACCACCACGACCCCGCCGTTGACCACCACCACCACACGTGCACCGACCACGACGACCACGACAACCACCACGGCCCCGCCGTTGACCACCACCACACGTGCGCCAACCACGACGACCACCACGGCCCCGCCGACAACGACCACCACCGTGGCGCCGACGGCCGGAACGGGCGTGGTCTACGACAACGGGCTGCGGAACGGATGGTTGAACTGGTCGTGGGCGGTGGCAAACCTCTCGGCCGCGGGAGGCCGGACCGGCACGGCGATCGAGTTCGAGCCCGACTCGTGGCGGGGCCTGTATCTGCGCTCGGACGCACTTCCCGTCGTATCGACGGGCGTCGACCTCTGGATCAACGGTCGTGGCGGCAGCCAGTCCGTTCGCATCATCCTGAGCCAGAACAGTGCACTGCTCGGCGAGTCGGTCGTCACCGGCCTCGGGGCGGGATGGCAGCAGGTGAGCATCACGACGAGCCGCCCGGTGGCAGCCGGAACATCGCTCGATCTGATCCTGCAGGACTGGAGCGGCCGGGACCAGGCACCGGTCCTCGTCGATGACATCAGCCTCCGGACGACTGCGACACCGCCGACAACGACGACCACGGCGGCACCGACGACGACCACCACCGTCCCCGCCACCACCACGACGAGGCCGGTCGTGACGACCACGACGATCGCCCCGATCACGACGACGAGCACGACCACCAGCACCACGACCACCACGACGATTCCGCCCGCCGGCTCGACCGTCCGAACGCTCTACGCCGATGCCTTCGTCGATGCCAACAACTGGTCGTGGGCAACGAACAACCCGGCGTCGACCAATCCGGTCAAGGTCGGCTCGCGGGCTCTGGCAGTCGCCACGTCGCCGTGGACGGCGGCCGTCTTCAATCTCAAGGCTCCCCTCGCGATCACGGTGCCGACCAAGTTGGAGTTCTGGATCCATGGCGGCACGGCCGGAAGTCAATCGCTGACCGTCCAGTTCTTCGACGGATCGACGACACGCGGTTCCCTGCCGATCAGCACTTCGCTCGGCGGACCCATCCCGGCCAACGTGTGGTCGAAGGTCAGTGTCGATCTGGCGGCTCTCGGAATCATCAGCGGACAGATCACTGACGTGAACGTTTGGTACGGGGTCGGAGACCCGGGAAGTCCGTACTCACTCGACGACGTCCGCCTCGTCCGGGGCTGACGGCGACTTCACCGACCGAGTCGTTACGCGCCATGCACGCGCTGACCGAATAGCGCTAGAACAGACGCCGAGCAGTCGCTCGTTGCATCGAATCCCGAGTCTGAGCCAGCGTCCGAGGGGGACACCACCATCGTGAGTGACACGAAACCGATCCTGCAGCTCGCTGGGATCAACAAAAGCTTCGGAGCCGTCCACGTGCTCCACGACGTCGACTTCGCCGTGTACCCAGGCGAAGTCACCGCCTTGGTCGGCGACAACGGTGCCGGCAAGTCAACACTCGTGAAGTGCGTCACCGGAATCTACGGAGTCGATACCGGAGCGTTCTCCTTCGAAGGGAATCCGGTAACCATCCACGGGCCGAAGGACGCGGCCGCCCTCGGCATCGAGGTCGTGTACCAGGACCTCGCGCTGTGCGACAACCTCGACATCGTGCAGAACCTCTTCCTCGGACGTGAGCGCAAGAAGGGCTTCCTTCTCGACGAACCGACGATGGAGCAATTGGCACGCGAAACGCTGGCGTCTCTTTCGGTCCGTACGGTCAAGAGCGTGCGCCAGGCGGTGTCGTCGCTCTCCGGCGGCCAGCGCCAGACCGTGGCCATTGCCAAAGCGGTGCTGTGGAACTCGAAGGTCGTGCTCCTCGACGAACCGACTGCGGCCCTCGGTGTGGCGCAGACCAAGGAGGTGCTGAGCCTCGTGCGCAATCTTGCCGACAAGGGACTCGGCGTCGTCATCATCAGCCACAACATGAACGAAGTTCTCGAAGTCTCCGACCGCGTCGCGGTCATGTATCTCGGTCGCATGGCGGCCGAGGTGAAGGCGAAGGACACGAACCGGGAGCAGCTCGTCCAGTTGATCACTTCGGGTCGGTCGGGCTCCATCGGCCTCCAGCCCGCCACCGCCCAGGAGGCAGGAGCATGAGCACCGGTTCGCAGTCGACAGCAGCATCGGACTTCTCGCTCGATTCCGAGCGTCACACCCTCGCCACCACGTGGCGCAACTACGTCGCCAAGCTCCGCTCCGGTGACCTCGGACCCATTCCGGCGATGTTGGGCATCGGTGTCCTCACCATCATCTTCGGTTTCGCCCGCAGCGACACGTTCCTCAGCGTGCGCAACTTCGGCAACCTGCTGCAGCAGGCGGCGCCGATCATCGTCATCTCGATGGCGGTGTCGTTCGTTCTGCTCCTCGGTGAGATCGACCTCGGCGCGGGCTTCACCGCTGGCGTTGTCGCCGCGGTGTTGGCAACGCGGCTGCAGGCGAACTGGTCGCTCCCGGCCACGATCGTCTTCACCGCTGTGGTCGGCGCAGCGATGGGGTTGTGGACCGGCTTCTTCGTAGCCAAGGTCGGCGTCCCGTCCTTCGTCGTGACTCTCGCGAACTTCCTGTCCTTCCAGGGCATCGTGCTGCTGATCACCACCGAAGGAGGGTCAGTCGGCATCGAGAACAAGTCGGTCATCGCCATCGAGAACTCGAACATGAGCGTTGGCGTCTCATGGGCGGTCGCTGCGGTCGCGGTCGCTTTCTTCGGCTGGTCGGTGCTGCGCAAGTCCCTTCGGTCGCCGGCCACGAATCCGATCCAGGTCGCCGCGCTCAAGATCGCCGCGGTGGCCATTGGGGCCTTCGGATTCGTCGGGATTCTCTCGCGAAACCGGGCGTTCTCGACCTCACCCAAGAAGATCATCGGTGTGCCCTACGCGGCCCCGCTGGTGCTCATCATCTTGCTCATCACCACCTTCGCGCTAACCCGAACAGCCTGGGGACGCCACCTCTATGCCGTGGGTGGGAACCAGGAGGCGGCGCGGCGCGCCGGGATCAACGTGACCCGCATCCGCATGTCCGCGTTCGTCGTGACTTCGCTCCTCGCCGGCACGGGCGGCTACTTCCTGGCGTCGCAGCTCGGCTCCGCGAACCCGCAGATCGGTGGTGGTGACACGCTGCTCCTCGCCGTTGGTGCTGCGGTCATCGGCGGCACGTCCCTCTTCGGTGGCAAGGGCCGTCTGCTCAACGCCCTCCTCGGCGGGTTCGTGCTGGCCATCATCAACAACGGCCTCCCGCTGGTCGGCAAGGCCTCGCCATTCGGGATCACGGAGATCGACTTCTCCAAGTCCGGCGTGAAGTTCATCGTGAACGGACTCGTCCTTCTCCTCGCCGGATCGGTCGACGCCCTCAGCCGCAAGCGCTCGGCGGCGTAGCCGAAACCCCGTCGCTGGCGGCCGG
The DNA here is from genome assembly GCA_031423635.1 of Acidimicrobiia bacterium. Classification (GTDB taxonomy): domain Bacteria; phylum Actinomycetota; class Acidimicrobiia; order Acidimicrobiales; family JANYDT01; genus JANLQX01. The sequence continues at coordinate 7,414 of JANPFX010000198.1, forward strand.
CTCTGCTCAATCGGTGCCGGCGAACCAACACCGCCACGCCTCAGCGGCGGCCGGCCTTCTTGCTCATCGATCGCTTCTGGTCGATGAAGTCCACGAGCACGTAGTCCCCCAACGTCTCGGGCGTGGTGAAGAACGCGCGTCCTTTGTTCATCTCGGTGATGCGTTCGACGAACGCCTTCAGGTAGCTGGTCGCGTCGAGCATGAAGGTGTTGATGGTGATGCGCTCGCGGGTGCAACGCATCACCTCGGTGAGCGTGGCCTCCACCGTTTCGCGAACAGGTGGGTAGGAGAAGAACGGTTCACCGTTCGGCAGGATGTGGGCCGTGGGCTCGCCGTCGGTGACCATGATGATCTGCTTCGTGCCACTTTGGCGGGCCAACAGTCGCCGGCTGATGGCGAAGGCATGCTGCATGTTGGTGCCGTAGACGAAGTCCCATGACACCTCGGGAAGCTTCTCCGGCTTGATCTCGTAGGCGGTCTCCGAGAAGCCGACAATGCCGAGGTAGTCGCTCGGGAACTGCGACGAGATGAGCGAGTAGAGCGCCATCGCCACCTTCTTCGCCGACAGGAAGTTGTCGCGCATCGGCATCGAGAGTGAGAGGTCGAGCATCAGCACCGTGGACGACCGCACGAGCGTTTCCGACTGCTCGATCTCGAAGTCGTCCGGGGTGAGACGCACCGGGGTGCCACCTCCACTCCGACGAATGGCATTGCGGACGGTCTTCTCGATCGAAAGGTTGAACGGGTCGCCGAACTCGTACTGCTTCGTCTCGTACGTCCGCTCCTGGCCTATGCCCGTGCGGCGCAGCTCGTGGCGGCCGAGCTTGTCACGGGCCATCTTCGAGAAGAGCTCGCCGAGCGCGTTCGCACCAACTCGCCGGATGCCCTTGGGCGTCAGCTCGAGGCGACCCTCCTTGTTCTCGACCAGGCCGGCTTCGGACAGCATCTTGGTGAGCTGGGCGAGGCGGTCGAGGGACCGGGCTGCGTCGTCGCCGAGGAGATCCTTCGCCGCTTTGATGTCGACGTCGGCCAGCGCACCGGGCTGCGTGGCGTTGCGGAGCAAGTTCTCGAGCGAGTCGATGTTGCCGAGTTCGTCCATGAGACCCATGGCGTCGCCCATGCCGACGCCTTCGTCACCCGAGAAGCCGTAGCCCTGTCCCCACCCCATCTGGGGAAACGCCTGCTGGAGGTTCTGACCGAGCTGCTCGATCTGCCAGCGAAGGTCCATGTCCTCGAGAAGCTGATCGCTGAGGGCTTTGAGCTGCGCCCGCTGCTCGGGCGTCATCGAATTCAGCATCTTCTGTGCTGCCGCCATCTGCTGGGCCATCTGCTCGAGGAGCTCATCGAGGGTCTGCGGATTGTCGGGGAAGTAGTCGCCGAACTTGTCCATGAACTCCGAGAACATCTGCTCGGTATCCTCACCGTTGTTCTTGGCTTCGAGCATCTCGTTGAGCTCGGAGTACATGTCCTTCATGCGGGCCATGTCCTCGGGCGTCATCTCGCTGACGCTCTTCTGCATCCTGCTGAGCTGCTGCTCCATCAACTGGTTCTTGAGCTGCTCCATCAGCTGCTCGAACTGCTGGCGCGCCTCCTTGGAGACGAAGTCGTAGTTCTGGAGCTGCCGCACGCGTCCGGCGAGATCGGGAGGCAGGAAGTCGAGCTGCATGTTGCGGTCCGCGGACATGGCCTCAGCGGTCTCCTGCCGACGTTCGTCGCCGGATGACGTCGCCTTTTCGACGATGTCCTCGATCGCCCGACGCTCCTGCTCCACGACCTGTTCGAGAGCCTGGTTGATCTCGTCGTAGACGCCGCCGAGGTCGTAGCGCTCGAGGGTCTGCTCGCGGCGCTCGCGGAGCTTCTCGAGCATCTCGCGCAGACCTTGCACGCGGTCACCGTTGCGGTCCTCGAACCCTTGCTGCAGCATTTTGCGGAGGGCCGCGTTGAGGTCGCCGTGGTAGAGAAGGTCGTCGTTCAGCTGGGCCATGACCTCGTCTGCATCGAGGTCGAAGCCGACTTGGGTTCCATCCCAGCGGGAGTAGGTGAGTCGGCGCGCCATGGCAGTCTCGTTTCGTCAGCGATCGAGAAAGTACGTGTGCTTATCGAGCACGGTAGGTGGATTTCGAACCGGCAGCGTCTTTGTTGAGACGCTTCGAAAGATGGAGGCCTTCGAGGATGAACTCCAAGGCCGACGCCTGCAGCGGACCCGACGGCGCCTTCCCGACCAGACCGCGCACGGCATCGCGCATCGGCTCGGCCTCCGCGACGTTCAGCGCAGCGGCGTAGTCCTTCGCCGTTTGGTCATCGCCGGCGTGGATGACCAGTCCGCTATCGAAGGCGGTGATCACGTCGCGCAGAGTCTCCATCTTGCAGCGTTCCTTGAACACCGTGAGGGTCGCCGCCTTGAAGAGCTTGTCGACGATCGAACCTTCGCGCTCATCGAGCGACTCGATCTCGACCTTTCCCTGCGTCGACGCCATGAGGCTTTCGAGATCGCTGATCCGAGGGACGGCGTCGGACTCCTTCGCCCGGAGGGCACGACGAAGCGAGGCGGCAACAAGGGTTTCGTGGTTGGCGACGGTGAGGCGAACCGACACGCCGGAACGCTGATTGACGCTGCCGCTCTGGCGGGCCAGTTGGCTGAACGTGGCCACGATCTCCGACATGAACTCGGGGACGGTGACCGTGATGCCTTCGACGGGGGCCGGCGGCATCGCTTCCTGCTTGACGACTTCGAGCTCGATGCTCGTCTCGAGCGGGTAGTGCGTGCGGATCTGCGCCCCGAAGCGGTCCTTGAGTGGCGTGATGATGCGGCCACGGTTGGTGTAGTCCTCGGGGTTGGCGGAGGCGAGGAGGACGAGGTCGAGGGGCAGGGAGATCTTGTAGCCGCGGATCTGCACATCGCGCTCTTCGAGCACATTGAGGAGACCGACCTGGATCCGCTCGGAGAGGTCGGGCAGTTCGTTGATGGCGAAGATGCCGCGGTTGGTCCTGGGCACGAGTCCGTAGTGCAGCGTGAGCTCGTCTGACAGGTACCGGCCCTCGGCGACCTTGATCGGATCGACCTCACCGATGAGGTCGGCGATCGAGGTGTCGGGCGTGGCCAGCTTCTCGCCGAACCGGGTGCTGCGATGTACCCAGCTGATCGGGGCGTCGTCGCCGTGCTCGAGGATCAGATCCTTCGCGTGCTTACTGATCGGGTGATACGGGTCGTCGAGGACTTCGGACCCTGCCACGATCGGCAGCCATTCGTCGAGGAGTTCGACCATCGAGCGGATCATGCGGGTCTTGCCCTGACCCCGTTCGCCGAGGAAGATCACGTCGTGTCCGGCGAGGATCGCATTCTCCAGCTGGGGGAGGACGGTTTCGTCGTAGCCGAGCATGCCGGGGAACAGGGACACCCCCGACGCGATGCGGGCAACTGCATTTCGCCGGAGTTCCTCTTTGACCGGGATGGACGCCCAGCCGGACGCTTTGAGCTGTCCGAGGGTCGCCGCTGAAGGGTGGTGAGCCATACGAAGACCGTAGTCCCGTGGGCGGGCAATGCGACCAGTTGGACGGGCAAGCGGTTCTGCGCTGCCACGACGGCGCGAAAAATGGCCGGGCGGCCCGCGACCCTCGGAGGGACCGGGCCGGTCGAGTGGTAGAACCCTCCCGTGGACTCCACCGACCTTCTCCAGACCTTGCGTTCGACCGGTTCAGCGCGAGGCTTCACCGACACCCCGGTTGATGACGGGATCGTGCGCGACATTCTCGACACTGCCCGCTTCGCCCCATCGGGCGGCAACGCCCAGGGGTGGAAGGTCATCCAGGTCAAGGATGCGGAAGTCCGGCGCGAGATCGGGGAGTTGTCGCAGAAGACGTGGAACGAATACGTCGCCCAGATGGCCGCCGGTCGCCGACCGTTCGCCGCCGACGAGACCGGTCGCTGGCCGGGTGCCGGTGACATCGATCTCGAAAGAGCCCCACACGCTCCCAACCCGCTCATCGATGCGCTCGCTGTCGTGCCGGTCGTGCTGGTCGTGACCGCCGATCTCGGAGCGCTCGCAGCAATGGACACCGACCTCGACCGGGTGCAGTTCTGCGCGGGCGCATCCGTCTACCCGTTCTGCTGGAGCATTCTTCTGGCTGCGAGAGCCAAGGGTCTTGGCGGGGTGATGACCACCTTCCTCGTGCGCCAGGAGCCCGCGGCGAAGCGGCTCCTCGACCTCGGACCGCGAGAGGCGATCGCCGCGATGATCTGCCTGGGTGAGCCGACCCATCAGAACACCAAGCTCACCCGCAAACCGGTGGAGTCGTTCTTCCGGGTCGTCTGAGCGAAACAGCGGGTTACCGGACGGTGATCCAATCGAGCTGGAGGGAGAACCGCTCGGCGCGGCTGTTGGCGATGAGGATCCCGAGGCGACGAGGCGTTGCGCCGGCACGCAGCGGGGCATCATCGGTCGGCTCACCGAACCGGGTGACCGGTTGGAATCGATCGAACGGCGCGGCAACCGTCGTCCATTTCCCCTTCGGCGGAGTGAACGCGAACCAGTACCAGGACAAACCCGTCTCCACCGTGAACTGGTACTGACGGCCGTCGCCGAACACCCGCAGGTCGAACGACGTCGTGTCAGACGGAAGCGCGGCGAACGCAGCAGATCGGATACTGGCGAATCCACCGTTGTTCTCGAGCCGGACCGTTCCGCTGAACGTGCCGATGCCCCGGCGCTGGGAGAACCTGCTCTCGGACACACCGCCCATCACGCCGTCGTTCACGACGACCCAGGACGTCTCCGCTTTCGAGAAGTCGGCGATTCGTGAGGGTGCGCGAAGCGCCGCCGTCGGCACCGCCAACGCAAGGGATGTGACCACAGCGACCGCCAAGAAACGCATGTCCGGGATGGTAGGCGGGGTGCGGCGCCATGCCGACTGCCGGCAACGCCGCCCGGTTGGGTCACCGATTTCGGCGCTGATCCAGGCCAACATGGAGCTATCGATCCCGTGCTCCTGTCCCGGCTCGGCGAAATCTGCCTGGCCCTTCCCGACGCCTTCGAAGAGGAGGCGTGGACAGGGGTGCGCTGGTGCGTCGGAACCCGGAACTTCGCACACATGGTGAGCGTCGAGGACGGGTCGCCGCCGGCGTACGCAACCGCCGCCAAGACCGATGGGCCGGCCGTGGTGGTGACGTTTCGGACGCCCGATCCCCACCGCTACGCCAACGGCGGCGAGATCGCCCCCTTCTTCTGGCCCGGCTGGTTCCCCAACCTCGTGGGAGTCGTGGTGGACGAGTCGACCGACTGGGACGAGCTCGGCGCCCTGATCGAGCAGAGCTACCGCGTGCTTGCTCCCAAGCGCAGCGTCGCCGCTCTCGACGCACGCTGATCCCCTTCCCGGCCGTCACAATCGCGCCGAGCGGCGTCACGTGTCGGGATGCCGCCACCCTTCTCGTTTCGACGGATCACGGGTCGACGATGTGGAATGGTCGGATGCCCGAAGATGCGTTGATCGCCGAACTCCAGGACTGGCTCCACGAGAACTGGGATGCCGATCTGACGGTCGCCGAGTGGTGGGGACGTCTCGGGCTGTCGGGGTGGGCCGCTCCGAGCCTCCCGACGAACGCGTACGGCAAGGAGGTTTCGCGTTCGGACTCGGTCCGGATCGCCCGTGCCATCGGGGCTTTCGGCGCCCTCCCGGCGCCAGGCGGGCTCGGCATGCTCCTCGCCGCGCCCACCATCGCAACGCACGGATCCCAGGAACAGATTCAGGACTACGTGCGTCCGATCGTCACGGGCCAGCGCGCCTGGTGCCAGCTGTTCAGTGAACCCGGTGCCGGATCGGACTTGGCCGGTCTCACCTCCAAAGCGGTCCTCGACGGGGAGGAGTGGATCGTCAACGGTCAGAAAGTGTGGACATCTGGGGGGCACTACGCCGACATGGGAATGCTCATCGCGCGTACCAATCCCGACGCGCCGAAGCACCAGGGCATCTCCTATTTCGCAATGGACATGCACCAGCCCGGCGTCGACATCCGTCCGCTCAAGGAGATGACGGGCCACGCCCTGTTCAACGAGGTCTTCATGACCGACGGCCGGGTGCCGGCGTCGGCGCTCATCGGCGGGCTGCACAACGGGTGGTCCGTGGCCAACACCACGCTCGCCTTCGAGCGCTCCGGGCTCGGCGCGGGCGGCGGTGGCGCCATCAGCGCGGCTCTCCCCGGCACGGTGGCCGGGCACCTCGACAGGCGCGCCGGGGACTTCGTCGACCCGCCGACCGGGTCAACGGGTTCGGTGACCTCCAATGCGGCCGCCGTGCGCGCCGGCGGGCTCAAGGTGTTCCTCCATCACGCCCGCAAGAACGGAACGATCAACGATCCGACGATCCGCCAAGGCCTCGCCATGCTCTACACGCTGGGCGAGATCGGCCGGATCAACAACGAGCGGGTCAAAGCGGCGCGAGCCAAGGGCGAAGACATCGCCGGCATGGCGAACATCGGCAAGCTCTCGATGAGCAACATCGTTCGTCTCCAGCGTGATCTCGGCATGCGGATCATCGGTCCGTACGGGACGCTGCACGCGTACACGGAGGACCAGCGCCACGCACTCGATGCCGTGCTCGGCGACCCGAGGTATGCGGCGATCACCAGCACGGCGTTGCACGCACAGGCCCCGCCGATCTACGGCGGCACGGACCAGATCCAGCGCAACATCATCGGCGAGCGCGTGCTCGGTCTCCCGAAAGAACCGGGCAACGACTCGAAGGTGCCGTTCTCGTCACTGCCCAAGAACGGCTGAGGGTTCGAGCGCCAGAGGTCAAGGCAACTGAGCGACAGCATCCGTTCGGACTTGGCGCGTGGGAGGGAGCTAGTGCTCGGCATGACCGCCTCGGATGAGGCTGGCATGGTCATCGCTGGCGGTTCGCCGGGCTTTGAGATGTCAGGTCACAAGGTGGCGATCCTGCTAGGAACCAGCGGAGCACTTCAGGCAATTTGGTTCCTGTCGAAGTGGAAGAACGCGTCGATAGCCCCAAACCCAGCAGTCACCGAACCCCTGGGCAGGCCCAACGTTCGCGAACGGAGCTCGGTTTTTCCCGGAGCCGACCTTCGCTCCATCCAGGCAGCAGTCGGTAGAACCTGCCGCGTCGAGACGAGAGGAAAAAGTTCGAGCAAACTACTTGACATGTGCGAACACATGTTCTATAGTTTCCTCATGACCACAATCGCCGCGCATCAGATCGAGGCCTTGGCGCTTCTCTGCGTGCCCCGCGGGTCTTCGGCGGAGTGGGACCCGGCGTCAGCACGAGTCGGCCTCCAACATCTGCGTCGCCTGCAAGGTGAGGTCGACGGCCTTCGGGCGGTGCTGGTCGGTGTGTTGAAGACCGAGACGGGTCGCGACACGAAGGCCACACTCGTCCGCGGATTCGGCATGTCGTCGGCCGAAGCAACGAAGGCCGAGCAGGTCGCCGACATCGTCGGACGAGTTCCTGGTGCGGGCGAGGCACTGGCGAATGGGTCGGTCACTGGCGAGCACCTTCGACGCCTGACGCCGATCACGGAACCGACCGAGGCCGATGAGCTGTTGGCGTTGGCCGAGAGCCAATCGCCCGACGAGTTCGCGAAGACCGTTGACCAGTATCGGATCGATCGCAATGCCAAAGGATGGCGGGATCGTCAGCGTCGCGCTCGGTCCGTCAGGTTCTTCAAAGCCGACCACGGCTGTGTCGGCATCCGCGTCATCCTGCCTACTGTCGAAGGCGAACAGGTTCGGGGCGCCTTGGATCAGGCATGCGACGCAGCGTGGCGAGCAGCGCATCCCGAACGCTCGGAGACCATCGGCGGACACGACGACGAACCACGCGAGTGCCGGCTCGCCGATGCGCTGGTCGACCTCGTGACCGGTACGTCTTCGGGAGGATCTTCACGAACGGCGCTGATCGTCACGGTGCAAGCCGAGACGCTCGAGGCGAAGGTTCTCGGAACCGGGCCCATCACGGCGGCCGACGCTCTGGCGTTGGTCGACGACCCGCGGACCGACGTCTACGCCGCCGTCCAAGCAGCCGATGGCGGCATTCTCAAGTTCGGCCGTTCTCGACGACTGGCGAGCCCCCTCCAGAAGCTCGCCCTCGCCTTGCGCGACGGAGGCATCTGCGCTCACCCCGGCTGCACCACCCGATGGGACCGATGCGATGCCGACCACGACCCTCCGTGGGACGAAGGCGGCCTCACCGACGTCGAGGCAATGCGCCACCTCTGCACGTGCGAGCACCATCCGCACCGCCACGAGACGGGCAGGAACATCACCCGCCAACGCGACGGAACCTGGACCGTCGACAACGAGACACTTCTCCCCTGGCGCGCGCGAACCGCGGATTCACCGACAACGGGATCGTCGAGGTCTGACGTCGAACGGCGACGGTGCCTTCGCATGCTCCATCGCTCGGTCGGCCGACCCGACCCGGAACCCGAAGAGTGCCTCACGACATAACAGCGGAGTTCTACGGGCCGACCACCGGGTAGAGGACACCGTCTGAGCCGCAATGCATCGGCACTTCCCCAGCAGTTCTTTGACAACCGAACCCCGGTCGCCGGGCCTCAGCGACCCGCGTCGCAAATTCGTGCGTCGCAGGTTCGTGCTTCTTCAAAGCCCTCGACGATCTCATCGAGATCGTCGCAGTCTGAATCACACACCTGGTGTGGAGGACCGGCGCTGCCGGCCGAAGCAAGTCGGGAGCTCACGCCCCCGTTCAGGCGCCGGGCACCCAACTGCCGTGGAAGCCGAAGGGGATGCGCACCGGCAGCTTCACGGTGGCGACCGGAGGGCCGGAGAAGTTGGTGGCATCGACGATGACGAGATCGCTGGTGTCGGTCGACTCGTCGTAGACGTAGTTCATCACCCATCCGGCATCCTCCTGCCCGCCCGCCGCTCGGGCAGGGTCGGCCACGAAGACACCCTCACCGGGACGCCGTCCGGCGCCGTAGTTGTGCTCTTCGCAGGAACCGGTGGAGTGGTCGTACTTGAGGAGACGGGTGTCGGCGAGACCCGAGCCATCCGCCGGACGCGTCGCCGCCATGTACCCGTAGCGGTAAGGAAGCCCGACCCGGTCATCGGCAACGCGGGCGAACTCCGCGGGGCGGTCGTCGAGGGCCCGCTCGCGCACCGTTCCGGTCGAGAGCGACAGATCCCACTGATACAGGTTGGCGAACTCGTCGAAGTCGCTCGAGCCCTGCCGCCACAAGGTGCGGAAGCGGCCGACGTCGATGACGACCGATCCGTCTCGCTCGAAGGCGTTCATAGGATGAAACACATAACAGGGGTCGATGTCGAACCACTGCACGTCGTCGGCCGAACCGGCCCGAGGCATCACTCCGATCCGTGCGCCGTAGTCGTCGTCCCACCGGAACGGCATGGAGCCGGTCATGGCCAGGTCGAGGTCGAAGACGACGGGCAGATCCATGAAGATCGTGTAGTTCCGTGTGGTCACGAAGTCGTGCATCATCGTCGGGCCCTTCACCGGGATCTCCGTCGACTGCACCAGCTCACCGGCAGCATTCACGCGGTGGTAGGTCAAGTAGGGCGGCAGTTGGCCATAGCCGAAGAACAGCATCTCGCCCGTCTCCGGACACACCTTCGGATGTGCCGTCATCGCCGTCTTCAGCTGACCACTGAAGGTATGTGCACCTATCGTCTCGAGGAGCCCGTCGACCTCGTAGGGGAAGTGGGCCTCTTCGAGGCAGAGGATCCGACCGGCATGATGGATCACGTGGGTGTTGGCGGCCGACGCCGTGCGATCGAACGCGAAGTTCTCGTCCATCATCGGGATGTCGTCGCCAGCAAGCTTCGGGGTGCGGACGTAGCGGTTGCGATACCACGACGCCTTGCCGCCGTCGATGCGAAGGCCGTGCAACATGCCGTCGCCGAAGAACCAGTGGGGCGATTTCCCCGACTTCGGATTGGCACCGTTGCGCACATAGAGACCGGTCAGCTCCGAGGGGATCGAGCCCTGGACTTCGAGGTCGGTCAGGGTGACCTCGTCGAAGACCGGGGCGTAGTTGCCTCGGAGGTGCCAGGGCAGTTTGCTGGTCGGGGCGTCGGCAAGGTCGGTCATGGTCAGATTCTAAGGAACGTGGGCGCGCTACCACCCACCCGGAGAACGCGCCGGTAGCCTCGGCTCTCGTGGATCTTGGAGGACGATGGCCGACGACGCAGGCGACGGACGAGCTCCGTCGCGTCTTCGCCGACCCGGCGTTCGACGACGGCGGGTGGGATTCCCTGCGGGTGCCCGGACACTGGCGAACTGAACCGGCGTTCGCGGACAACGACGGGGCGCTGCTGAGCCGACACCGTTTCGCCGCCCCGGCGCCGGCACAGGGTCGTCGCTCGTGGCTCACATTCGAGGGAGTCTTCTACCAGAGCGATGTTTGGCTCGACGGTGCGTACGTGGGTGACACCGAGGGCTACTTCACCCCCCACGAGTTCGAGATCACCGAAGCACTCCGCACGCAGGACAACCACGTGCTGGCTGTTGAAGTAACGTGTGCACCGCAGCGATCACGCACGTCGAAGCGCAACCTGACCGGGGTGTTCCAGCACTGGGACTGCATCGATCCGAATTGGAATCCCGGCGGCATCTGGCAACCGGTCCGGATCGTCGAGAGCGGTCCGGTGCGCATCAACCGACTCCGCTCGGTGTGCGTGTCGGCGTCGTCCGAACGGGCGGAGGTGGCGTTCCGGGCGCTCGTCGACGCCTCCGTCGCCGGTCCGGTCATCATGCGTGCCCAGGTCGGAGAGACCCAGTACGAGCACGTGCAGACCCTCGCCGTCGGGCACAACCGGGTCGAATGGAACGTCGTCGTCGAACGACCCGTGCTGTGGTGGCCGTGGTCGCTCGGCGAGCCGAAGCTCAATGACGCTCACGTGCAGGCCCTCGTCGATGGCGAGGTATCCGACGAACGGCGGTTCCGCATCGGTCTTCGGCAGGTCCGCATGAAGAACTGGATCTGGGAGATCAACGGTGAACGGCTCCACCTGAAGGGCGCGAACCTCGGGCCGACACGCATGGCGATCGGAGATGCGACGGCGGACGAACTCCGACACGACCTGGTGATGGCCAAGGAGGCCGGCCTCGACCTCGTTCGGCTGCACGCCCACATCTCCCACCCGGCGATCTATGACGCCGCCGACGAGATCGGCTTGCTTCTCTGGCAGGACCTGCCGCTGCAATGGGGCTATGCCCGAACGATCCGCAAGGGCGCCACGAAGCAGGCGCGCGACGCGATCGACGTGCTCGGCCACCACCCGTCGATCATCACGTGGTGCACCCACAACGAACCCCTCGCGCTCGACATCGAGCCCGACGCGCTCGGAGGCCCGAAGAAGGCCGCCGAGATGATCACGAAGTACCTCACGCTGCAGATGCTGCCCACCTGGAACAAAACCATCCTCGACACCGCCCTTTCGAGGGCGATGAGCAAGGCCGACCGGTCGCGGCCGGTGAACGCGCACTCCGGGATCCTCCCCGGACCGTTCTCCGGAGGCACCGACTCGCACCTGTACTTCGGCTGGTACCACGGCGCCGAGCGCGACCTCACGAAGGCCGCCGGGGTCATCCCGCGGGTCATGCGGTTCGTGAGCGAGTTCGGCGCACAGGCCGTGCCGAACGATGCGGCATTCTGTGAGCCGGAGCGGTGGCCCGATCTCGATTGGGAACGGCTGGCCCAGACCCGCTGTCTGCAGAAGACGTTCTTCGACCGACACGTGCCGCACGCGTCGTCTTCCACGTTCGACGCATGGCGCGACGCAACACAGACCTATCAGGCCGAGGTGCTGCGTCGGCACATCGAGGAGTTCCGGCGCATCAAGTACCGGCCGAACGGCGGCTTCTGCCTGTTCTCTCTTGCCGACGCGCTCGACTACCCGGCGGTCACGTGGGCGATGCTCGGGCACGACCGATCCCCCAAGCGTGCGTACGAAGCGGTCACCGATGCATGTCGTCCGGTCATCGTCACCTGCGATCGTCCTCCCGCCGCCGTTGCTGTCGGCGATGCGTTCCGTCTCGACGTGCACGTGGTGTCCGATGTCCGCCACGTGCTCCGCGGCGCCATGGTCCGCGCCCGCATCCACTGGCCGGGCGGCGAACACGTGTGGGTGTGGGAAGGCGACGTCGCTGCCGACAACGTGACCCGTGTCGGGGCGGTCGATCTGATCGCCCCCTCACCTGCCCACCCCTCCGCGATGGCCCACATGCGCTCCGGCCTCGACCCCGCCCGCGAGCTCATCGTGGACCTCACGTTCGAGCACCCCGAGCACACGGCGACCAACCGCTACGTGAGCCGGTTCGTCTAGACGGAAAACGCATCGCTGGCCATCCCGGATACGCCCACGACGTATCCCACATGATCCGATTCCGACGGTTCGCGAACGATTCTTGGTGTATCCGGGATGCCCGGGAACGGCATCTGGGATCACTTGACGGGAGTTTCGCTGTGTGTCCCGGTTCGCCCGGGGCTGCTCCGCGCTGCGACACTCGCGTCATGCCCTTCGCCTTTCCTGCTGACGATCATCTCGGCGCCAACCGCCCCTTCGGTCTCGGCTACTGGCCCATGCCGGAGGACGACCCGGCCGTCGATATCCCGCGCGAGTCGATTCGCATCGTCACCCCCGATCGAGCGCTCGTCCGTGGTGTCCTGTGGCGTGCGCCGGTCGGCGTGCCGGAGAAGAAGACCGCCGTCATCCTCAGCCACCCTCGTGGCGACTTCTCCGTGCACTACGCCTGCCCGCTGCTCGCAGCCGCGGGGTACGCGACGTTCGGCTTCGGCACCCGCTACCAGAACAACGACACCGATTGCCTCCACGAGTCGTGCATCACCGACGTCAAGGCCGCGGCCGACGAGATGCGCCGCCGTGGCTACGAATCGGTGATCCTGCTCGGCAACTCGGGAGGCGGGTCGCTCATGGCACTGGCCCAGAAGGAACACGGGTGCGGCGACGGGTTCCTCGCCATCGCCGCCCACCCCGGCGAGGGAGTGTTCATGGGTCATGTGATCGACCCGTCGGTGGCTGACGAGAGCGACCCGCTCTCGACCGTGCCAGAGCTCGACATGTACCACCCCGACAACGGCTGGAAGCCGTGGCCGAACCCGGTCGAATACGACCACGACTGGCTTGTCCGCTACCGAACTGCGCAGCTCGAACGCATCGCCCGCATCGACGCCATCGCCAAGGCATCGATCGCCGAGGCCGACGACGCCAGGACCCGCGGACTGGCGATCGACAAGGAGAACGACCCGCGGGCGTGGCGCGAATTGCGTCGCCGCGGCGTGTTCACCAAGTACCTCGTCATCTACCGGACCCTCGCCGATCCCGCCTATCTCGATCTCTCCATCGAGCCGGACGAGCGGAGACTGGGATCCCTCTTCGCCTTCCCCGATCCCTTCGAAGCGAACTACGGGCGCGGTGGTCTGGCCCGCACGATGACGGCCCGCGGGTGGCTGTCGACCTGGTCGGCGTTGTCGTCCCACGCCAAGCTGGCCGACACCATGCCTTTCGTGACGGTGCCGACGATGATCGTCCACCCGACCGCCGACACCGAGATCCGGGTCCGGGAGGCGGTCGAGATTCGCGATGCTTCTGGCGCAGCCGATCTGACGTACCTCGAGATGAAGGGGGCGCTGCACTACCTCGAGGGCAGCCGTCGAGAGGCCTTGAGCGCTGTCGTGGAGTGGCTGAACACCCGGTACAGCTGACGGAGCCACGCAACCCGGCAAACCCGCACCGGGCGATTGCGCGCGGGCCGCACGCCCGCAGTACCGTTATCGCCAGCGACGAACACCTCCGGGTGTGCGATCGCGATGACCGATACAACGCATCGCCGCCAGGCATGGCGACACCGAGGAGTACTCACTACATGGCCCAGGTCACCAGAACGCTCGGCGGCAGCCGTCGAAAAGTCCCGTTCGCCGTCGAGTTCTACCGTTCCGCCATCGGCAAGAAGTGGGCCATGGCGGTCACCGGAGTGTTCCTGATCCTCTTCGTGGTCGGCCACATGGTCGGCAACTTGAAGATGTACCTCGGGACCATGCCGTCGACCAGTAAGTACGCGTACCACATCGACGAATACGGTGAGTTCCTCCGTCACCTCGGCGAGCCGATCTTCCCGCGCACGGTGCTGCTCTGGATCATCCGCTTCGCACTGATCGGCGCATTTGCCCTCCACATGCATGCGGCGTTCTCGCTCACGGTCATGAACAAGAAGGCCCGGGTGGTCAACTACGCGTCGAAGCGCGACTACCTCGCCGCCAACTTCGCCTCACGCACCATGCGCTGGACCGGGAGCATCGTCATCTTGTTCCTGCTCTGGCATCTCGCCGATCTCACCTGGGGGCTGCGGGGAATAAGCGGCGGCGGCTGGGCCCGGGGCGAGGTCTACAACAACGTCGACGCTTCGCTCTCCCGGATCCCCGTGGCGCTGCTCTACATCGTCGCCAACATCGCCCTCGGCGTGCACCTCTTCCACGGGGCATGGAGCTTCTTCCAGTCGCTCGGCATCAACAACCCCCGGTTCAACAAGGCCCGGCGAGGCTTCGCCATCGCCATTGCCACCCTCGTCGTCGCCGGCAACGTGAGCTTCCCGATTGCGGTGCTCACCGGTGTCGTCGGAGTCTGATCCCCTTGGCCCCGTCCCGGTCATGATCCGACCGACGAACGTCACAGACGCCCAACAAACACTTCTTGCCCAACCAGCACTAAGAGAGATGACGTGAGCACCATCAAACTCGACGCCAAGATCCCGGCCGGATCGATCTCCGAGAAGTGGGACAACCACAAGTTCTCGGTGAAGCTGGTCAACCCGGCGAACAAGCGCAAGTTCGACATCATCGTCGTCGGCACCGGTCTCGCTGGAGCATCAGCCGCGGCGACGCTGGGCGGCTTGGGTTACAACGTGAAGGTCTTCACGTTCCACGACTCGCCCCGACGGGCGCACTCGATCGCCGCCCAGGGCGGCATCAACGCGGCGAAGAACTACCACGGTGACGGGGACTCGGTCCACCGGTTGTTCTACGACACCCTCAAGGGCGGCGACTTCCGTTCACGCGAGGCCAACGTGCACCGTCTGGCGCAGGTCAGCGTGGACATCATCGACCAGTGCGTCGCCCAGGGGGTCCCGTTCGCTCGTGAATACGGCGGCCTGCTCGACAACCGCTCCTTCGGCGGTGCCCAGGTGAGCCGCACGTTCTACGCCAAGGGTCAGACCGGCCAGCAGTTGCTCCTCGGCGCGTACCAGTCACTCGCCCAACAGATCCACCTCGGCACCGTGAAGCTCTACAACCGGTCCGAGATGGTCGACGTCGTCACCGTCGACGGCAAGGCCGCCGGCATCGTTGCCCGTGACCTACGCACCGGCGAGCTCACCTCGCACAGCGCCCACGCTGTGGTCCTCGCCACGGGTGGCTACGGCAACATCTTCTTCCTGTCGACGAACGCGATGGCGTGCAACGTCACCGCAGCGTGGCGCGCGCATCGCAAGGGCGCGCTCTTCGCCAACCCCTGCTTCACCCAGATCCACCCGACCTGCATTCCGCAGAGCGACGAGTTCCAGTCCAAGCTCACGCTCATGTCCGAGTCGCTGCGCAACGACGGACGCATCTGGGTGCCGAAGAAGCTCGACGAGCAGCGACTTCCGGCCGACATCCCCGAGGACGAGCGCGACTACTTCCTCGAGCGGATGTATCCCAGCTTCGGCAACCTCGCACCACGCGACATCGCGTCCCGCGCGGCGAAGCGCCAGGTCGACTCGGGACGCGGCGTCGGACCGCTCAAGAACGGTGTCTACCTCGACTTCGGCGACTCGCTCAAGCGACTCGGCCCCGCGAAGGTCACCGAGCGATACGACAACCTGATGGAGATGTACGAGCGCATCACCGGCGAGTCTCCCTACGACACGCCGATGCGCATCTACCCCGCGTCCCACTACACGATGGGCGGGTTGTGGGTTGACTACAACCTGATGACCAACCTTCCCGGCCTCTACGCGATGGGCGAAGCGAACTTCTCCGACCACGGCGCCAACCGGCTCGGCGCTTCGGCGCTCATGCAGGGCCTTGCCGATGGCTACTTCGTGCTCCCTTACACGATCAGCGACTACCTCGCCCCGCAGCTCAACACCAAGCCGGTGCCGACGGATCACGAGGCGTTCACCACGGCGATGTCGGAGGCGAGCGGCCGTTACAAGCAGTACCTCGGGGTCAAGGGCAAGCGCTCGCCCGACTACTTCCACCGCGAGCTCGGCAAGATCATGTGGGACTACTGCGGCATGGAGCGTGACCGCACCGGTCTGGAGAAGGCCCTCGCCGAGATCCCTGCGCTCTACGAGGAGTTCAAGACCGACCTCCGGGTGCTGGGCGACGACACGTCGATGAACCAGAGTCTGGAGAAGGCGGCACGAGTCGACGACTTCTTCGGACTCGGCATGCTGATGTGCCAAGACGCGCTCGACCGCGAGGAGAGCTGCGGTGGTCATTTCCGCACGGAGTTCCAGTACGAGGACGGCGAGGCGAAGCGCGACGACGAGAACTTCGCCCATGTATCTGCATGGGAGTTCAACGGCACGCTGCAGAACGCCACGAAGCACAAAGAAGAGCTCGTGTTCGAGTTCATCAAACCTGCCGTCCGTTCGTACAAGTAGTCCTTGCCGTTTCCCTGATCATCTCTACGCTTAGGAATCTCACGTGACCGCAGTCATGGAACCCACCACCGCTGCCGCCGGGCACCTCGCTACCTTCACGCTCACGCTGCGCGTGTGGCGCCAGGAGAGCGCGAACGCGCAGGGTCGATTCGAAGAGCACGTCGTGCCGGGTGTTTCGCCCGACATGAGCTTCCTGGAGATGCTCGATGTGCTCAACGAGCGTCTCAACAACGACGGCAAGATCCCGATCATCTTCGACCACGACTGCCGTGAAGGCATCTGCGGCACCTGCTCGTTGATGATCGACGGCACGCCCCATGGTCCGCAGAAGGGCACCGCCACCTGTCAGCTGCATATGCGCCAGTACCGCGATGGCGAAGTGATCACGATCGAGCCGTGGCGGGCGACCGCGTTCCCGGTGATCAAGGACCTCATGGTCGATCGGTCGTCGTTCGACCGGATCGTCGAGGCGGGCGGCTACATCACTGTCGCCGCCGGCGGTGCTCCCGACGGCAACCTCATCCCCATCCCCAAGCCGGTCGCCGACGCCGCCATGGATGCGGCGGCGTGCATCGGCTGCGGCGCCTGCGTGGCCGCATGCCCGAACGGCGCCGCGTCGCTCTTCACCGCGGCGAAGCTGGCGCACATGAACCTGCTGCCCCAGGGGCAAGCCGAGCGGTTCAAGCGCACCGAGGCCATGGTCGACACCATGGAGAAGTTCTTCGGGTCGTGCACGAACCACGGGGAATGCCAGGAGGCGTGTCCCAAGTCGATCTCGATCGACTGGATCGCACTGATGAACAAGGACTACGTGAAGGCAAAGTTCAAGAACCGCCGACTCCTGTCGCGCACGTGAGCTTCGTTCGGAGCTCCGACGCGTTGTGACGCTTTCGGCCGCACCACGCCACGACGACTCGGTTCCCCAGGGGGCCGAGTCGTCGTCATTTGCGGAGCTCTTCGCGCCCGCCAAGCGTCGTCTGACGCTTGGCGTCCTCATCGCGATCTCCATCGTCGGCTTCGAGAACCTCGGCGTGGCCACAGCGCTTCCCATCGTCGCCAGATCCCTGAACGGTGACCACCTGTACGGCTGGGCGTTCTCCGCGTTCCTGCTCGGACAGCTTCTCGGCACCGTGCTCGCCGGCACGGCCGCCGACCGGATCGGACCCCGCCAGCCGATGGTGATCGCGCTCGTGTCGTTCGCAGCGGGACTCGTGGTCTGTACCGTGGCGACGGACATGACCACGCTCGTGATCGGTCGTGCGCTGGCCGGTGTGGGCTCGGGGGCGACGCTCATGCTGTGCTTCGCCGTGATCGGCCTTGACTATCCCGAGCGCATCAGGACGAGGATGCTCACGGCGACCCAGGGCTCGTGGATCGCTCCCGCACTGGTCGGACCGGCCATCGCCGGCCCGGTGGCCGAGCATCTGTCGTGGCGACTCGTGTTCGGGGTGTTCGCCCCGATCGTCCTCGCCGTTGCCGCGCTGCTGGCACCGATGCTCCAGCAGAAGTCCGTCACCGAGATCGCCGAGGCCAAGGAACTCGACGGGTCCGCCGGAGACGCCTCGGGACGCGATCGATTCTGGAGTGCCACGAACGCTGAACGGGTCGTTGCGGCGTTCGTGGTGACGCTCGGCGGGGCGGCGCTGGTGGCCGGGCTGGATCAGCCGACGCTGGTACGTGGCTTCGTCATGAGCGCACTCGGGGTCGGGCTCATCGCGTTGGTGGCGAGATCGCTGTTCCCGGCCGGAACGTTTCGGGCGCGCCCGGGGATGGCGAGCATCGTGCTCGCCTACGGCCTGCTGATCGGCGGCTTCGTCGGGGTGGAATCGTTCCTCCCGAAAGTGCTCGATGACCTCCGGGGAACCAGTGCGTTCGTCGGCGGGCTGTTTCTTTCAGCCGGCACCGTGTCGTGGACCCTCGGAGCGGCCTATCAGAGCCGCCATGGTGAGCGGTGGAAGCACATCGGGACACGCACCGCATGGACGCTCCCGCTGACGGTGGGCGTTGTCTTTTGCGGAGCCACGATCGTCGGCGGGGTCCCCATTCCGATCAGCCTTGTCGGATGGGTCATCGCCGGGCTGGGCATGGGGATGACCTTCAACGCCGTGACGGAGTCGATGTACCGCACCGCACCGACAGAACGCATCGGGGCCGCCACCTCGGCCACGCAGCTCGCCGCGTCGCTGCTCTCCGCGGTGGCCGCCGGCACGAATGGCGCCATTCGCAATGCCGCTGACCGCAGCGGATGGAGCACCCGATCGGCGTTCTGGCTGGTGTTCGCCTTCCAGGCTGCGCTGGCGCTGCTCGTCCTGCTGTCCATCAGCCGGGTCCGGGCCGATGGCGACGTACCGATGCGCCGCGCCCACAGGGTCGGCGCATGAGCGCTCGGGAGGAAAGGACGGCGGATGCACCTCGACGGTTCCTCCCGGAAGCGCCGGCCCGGAGCGTCTTCCAGGGGCTGCCGGTGTTCGCCCGGCTGGTCCTCGACGTGGTGGACGCCATTCCTGCGGGCAACGTCATGGCGTACGGCGACATCGCGGAGTACGTCGACCAGGGCACGGCCCGTCTCGTGGCCCGGGTCATGTCGTCGTACGGCGACGATGCGGTGCCGTGGTGGCGGGTTCTGCGAGCCGACGGGACCTGTGCTCCGGAGGTCGCCGATCGGCAGATCCCTTTGCTCGAGGCTGACGGTGTGGCGTGGCGAATGCCCAGGCAGCGAGTGGACATGTCGGTGGCTCGCTGGAACCCCGCCGGTCGGCAACGATGATGAGCCGATAGGAGGAACGAGATGCTGCCTGAGACCATGCGACTCGATGGACGCGTCGCCGTCGTCATCGGCGGGACCGGAGTGCTGTGCGGCAGAATCGCCGAGACCTTCGCCGGAGCCGGCGCACGGACGGTGATCGTCGGACGGAACGCCGAGAAGGGCGGTGCGGTCGTCAGACGGATCACCGGTCTCGGCGGTGTCGCGCGGTTCGCGTCGTGCGATGCCACCGATCGGGCCCAGCTCCGCGATCTGGTGGCCGATGTCGCGGCGATGGATGGAGGTATCGACGTTCTCGTGAACGGCGCCGGGATCAACTCGGCCACGCCGTTCCTCGACATCGCCGACGACGAGATCGATCGCATCGTGCGCACGAACCAGACCGCCGTGTTCCTGGCATTCCAGGAGTTCGGTCGCTGGTTGGTCGAACGCGCAACGACCACCGGGGTGGGGGCGAGCATCATCACCATCGGGAGCGCGTCGGGCATCACCCCCCTGTCTCGCGTGTTCACCTATTCGATGACAAAGGCCGCTGTGCACAACCTCACCAAGAACCTTGCCCGGGAGTGGGGCCCGCTCGGGATCCGGGCAAACGTGCTCGTGCCCGGGTTCTTCCCGGCCGAGCAGAACCGGGCGATCCTCTCCCCCGACCGGGTGGAGGCGATCCTCCGTCACACGCCGGCAGGCCGCTTCGGTGACCCGTCCGATCTGGCCGGTGCCGCGTTGCTGCTGGCGACGGACGCGGGTCGCTTCATCACCGGCAGCGAGATCTTGGTCGACGGCGGCTTCCACGCGATGACGATCTGAGGACTTCACGATGACCGAATTCCTCCACGACGACTTCCTGCTCACGACCGAGACCGGTCGCATCCTCTTCCACGACGGCGCCGAGTCGGCGCCGATCGTCGACGTCCACAACCACCTCTCGCCCGCTGACATCGCATCGGACAGAACCTGGGAGACGCTCACTGACCTGTGGCTGGCCGACGATCACTACAAATGGCGGGCGATGCGACTCGCCGGGTTCGACGAGCAACTCGTCACCGGTGATGCCGACCCATGGGACCGCTTCGCTGCGTGGGCGGCAACCGTGCCACGCACGATTCGCAACCCGCTCTACTCCTGGACGCATCTCGAGCTCCGACGTGTCTTCGGCATCGATGTAGCGCTCTCCCCCGGCACAGCGAAGGAGATCTGGGACGAAGCGAACCGCCAGCTCCCGCAGTGGTCGGCCCGCAACCTTCTGCGGCACTTCAAGGTTCGAGTCGTCGCCACGACGGACGACCCGGCCGATGCACTGGCCCACCACGTGGCGATGCGGGCAGAGCCCGACGTTTCCGACGGCGTCTCGATGATCCCTACCTTC
The DNA here is from genome assembly GCA_031423635.1 of Acidimicrobiia bacterium. GTDB lineage: Bacteria > Actinomycetota > Acidimicrobiia > Acidimicrobiales > JANYDT01 > JANLQX01. Next base: position 28,200 of record JANPFX010000198.1, read on the forward strand.
CGTCCGGATGCCGCCCATCGTCTCCTCGACGATCCTGAAGCCTGGCAGCGCTGGACGGAGCGTCTCCGCGATCCAACCGGGGTCGCCGTGGACGATCTGGCGTCGCTGCTCGAAGCACTCAGCATTTCCTATGCGCGCATGACCTCTTTCGGGGGCCGGGCGAGTGATCACGGGTTGGCGCGCCTCCCTGATGTCGAGCGTGATCCGATGGCCGCCGACAGGATCGTTCGCCGTGCCGTCGCCGGGCTTGCCGCGACTGCCGATGAGCGGGAGCTCGTCCTGCTCGAGGTCGTCGCACTCTCGGCGCGACTCGCCTTCGCCGATGACTCGGTCCTGCAGTTGCACCTCGGACCGCTGCGGAATGTGTCGCCCCGTCTTCTCGGCCATGTCGGCCCCGACGCCGGCGCTGACGTGATGGGAGACGAACGCCAGGCGAACGGACTCTCCCGTTTCCTCGGTGGACTCGAACGCGACGGCGCTCTTCCGCGCACGGTGCTCTACAACCTGAACCCCGCCGACAATGCCCTCTTCGCGGCGATGGCGGGGGCGTTCGCCCGGCCGGGCGTGAGCGGGCTGGTGCAGTGGGGTCCACCGTGGTGGTTCAACGACCACGAGGACGGCATGCGCCGCCAGATCGACGACCTTTCACAGATCCATCAGCTCGCCGGGTTCATCGGGATGCTCACCGATTCGCGCTCGATTCTCTCGATGACCCGTCACGAGCTCTTCCGACGGGTGCTGTGCGACGCACTCGGATCCGATGTCGACGCCGGTCGTATCCCGGCCGACCTCCCTTGGCTCGGAGCGGTGGTCCGGGACATCAGTGTCAGCAATGCGGTCCGCTTTTTCGGGTTCCCGCCGCAGTGGTCGCAATGAGTGCGACGGGTGGCGGGCGCGGGGTCTTGTGGGTGGCGCCGCCTCGGATCGTCGTCATGGGCGTGGCCGGCTCGGGCAAGTCCACGGTCGCATCCATGCTCGGCGAGCGGCTCGGCCTGCCCGTCGCCGAAGCCGACGACTTCCACCTTGCGACCAGCACCACCAAGATGGCCGCGGGTGAGCCGCTCACCGATGACGACCGATGGCCGTGGCTCGTCCGCTTAAAGCGGGAGCTCGATCAACGTGAAGGTGCGGTCATCACGTGTTCCGGATTGCGACGCTCCTATCGCGACCTGCTCCGCCGGGTCAGCGATGTGCGTTTCGTCTTCCTCGACGTGACGCCGGACGAGGCCCGACGTCGGGCGGCGGCGCGGGAGGGTCACTTCATGGCCCCCACGATGATCGAGAGCCAGTTCACCACCCTTGAACGACCTGGCGCGGACGAAGCCGACGTGCTGCGCATCGACGCGACGCTTGCTCCGTCATCAATATGTACGCATATCATAGCGATGCTCGACTCACCCGCACCCGTTTCCTCCGCTGCGCCTGTCCTCCAGATGGGAGGGACCAACGCAGAGATCTCCATCGATGAGCTCACCAAGGTGACGCTGTCCCTCGCCGAAACAGAGATCCTCGCGACGGGTGCTCGGCGGGTGCTGCTCGTGCCACCCGACCACACGCGCCTGCATTCGCGTGCCGGGGAGATCACAGCGACGCTCTACGAGAAGCTCGTGGCCAGCGGGTGCGCCGTCGCCGTTCTGCCAGCACTCGGTACGCACTCGGAGATGTCACCGGACGACTCCCTGCTGCTCTTCGGCGACCGCGTCCCGTTCAGCGCCATTCGGCACCACCGCTGGCGCGACGGCCTCGACCACCTCGGAACCATTGGGGAAAACGAGGTGGCCGAGGTGTCGGGGGGACGGCTCCGGATGGACATCCCCATCGCCGTCGACGAGGAGTTGTTCGGCGGATGGGACCTCGTGGTGTCCGTCGGACAGGTCGTACCCCACGAAGTGATCGGGATGGCGAACTTCACCAAGAACATCGTCATCGGCCTCGGCGGCGCACCGACCGTTCATCGCAGCCACTACCTCGGTGCCGTGTGCGACATGGAGACGCTCATGGGCCGCGCCGACGGCCCAGTCCGGCACGTCGTCGACGCCGCCTTCGACCGCTTCATCGCTCCCCGGGTCTCCGTGCTGTGGCTCCTGACGGTCATGGAGGATACCGACGCTGGGGTCGTCCAGCGGGGGATGTTCGCCGGCCGCGGTCGATCCTCCGAATCAGGCGGGGCCGCCTATCGCGCCGCCGCCGAGCTTGCGGCCGCATGCAACGTCACCGTGCTCGAAACACCGATGCGACGCGTCGCATGCTTCCTCGATCCCGCCGAGTTCCGAACCACGTGGCTCGGCAACAAGGCGATCTACCGGACACGGATGGCCATTGCCGACGAAGGAGAACTGCTCGTGCTCGCACCCGGCGTGACCCACTTCGGTGAGGACCCGGCCATCGACGCACTGATCCGCACCCATGGCTACCGCGGCACGGCAGCCGCAATGGCGGCAGTGGACGCGGACGTCGCGCTGGCGGCGAACCTCGGCGCGGCCGCCCATCTCGTCCATGGCAGCAGCGAAGGCCGGTTCACCATCACGTACTGCACCGACCCCGCATCGGGCGGCCTGACCCCTGACGAGGTCGAAGGTGTCGGTTTCCGGTGGGCGGACCTCAGTCAGACGTTGACGCTTTTGGCGTTGCCGTCCGGGAGCCCCTTCGGGACCTATGTCGACGCATCCGGTGAGCAGTTCGTCTACATCCCCAATCCCGCGCTCGGATTGTGGGCCACGGCGGAGCGGTTCGCGCGCTAAGCGTCGCGTGGTTGGCGCCGTGGCCTCGGCGAGGACTTTGGCGAACCCTGTCGGCCGACGATGCTCCCGACATCGTCCCAACCGAGCAGTTACACACACGGTTCGAAGATTCCAAACGAGTCGTCACACGTGCGGTTCGATGATTCCTAGAACTTCTCCACTCTTTGTTTCCTCAACACCCCCGTTCCGTCACACCCACTTCGTACACTTGTACGTATGGAAGTCGTCGACCCCACCGAGCTCATCTGCGGGTTCCGTCGCGTCGAGTTGACCACCGCGACCCCAGTCCAACTCCGGGGTGTGCTCGACGACATCCGGCGGGTCCGGGCACGATTCGACCGTGTCGAAGCCGAGATTGCCGGGCGACTCAAAACCACCTCGGCAACGCCCGAGCGCGACGTCGCTTCGTCCGCGCAGCGATCGAACCGTCACGGCGCCAAAGTCCTCGCCCGAGCCGCAGCACTCGCCGACACACCCTCACTCAGCGACGCCCTCGAGACCGGTTCGCTGAGCGGTGACCACGTCGACGTGTTCACCAAGGTCCTCGCTACCCTCGACGGAGACGCCAAGACCGGTTTCGCCGACGCCGCACCTGAGCTCATCCGCACAGCAGCGACATCCGGTTCAACACCCGAAGAGTTCGCCGCCAGCCTCCACACCACCGCAGAACGCATCGCCGCCGACGATGGCATGAGCCGATTCGAACGCCAACGCCGCGCCACCCGCCTCCGAACCTGGACCGACCGGGCGTCCGGCATGTGGCGCCTCTCGGGAACCTTCGACCCGGAATCCGGCGCCCGAATCCACGGCCGACTCGAAGCCGCGATCGCTGCCATGTTCGCCGCCAAGACCCCGTCGACCACACCAACGGACTCCGGCGAGAAACAAGACCACCTCCGCGCCCTCGCCCTCCTCGCCCTCGTCCAAGGCCGCACCCCCGCGACGGGCACCGCAGGCCGCGAAACCCCCGACCAGACCGACCAGACCGACCAGACCGATGAGACCGACGAGACCGACCAGACCGACCAGACCGATGAGACCGACGAGCCCGAGTCCGAACAGAAG
>JANPFX010000199.1:0-4001 GCA_031423635.1 Acidimicrobiia bacterium
TCTTTTTCGGGGGTTTGCTGTTCATGCATGGTGCATACCCGGGAACATGCGGGTCGACACCCGGAGCGGGCGGGTTTCTCGCTTGCGGTTCCGTCGCCCGATCGCGAGACGAACGCAACGACCCGGCCGCGATCCATGGCGTGAACGGAGCGGGCGTCATAATCGCGGGTAGACGTCCGGGATGGTGTTCGATCAGCCCGGTCTCGGCAGGGACGGTGGAGAAGCGAATCGGAGAGTCGATCGGCGATCGATGTGGCCAACGGCATCGCGGACCGCATCGGTGTCTCCGTCGGCGAGCGCCGAAGCGATGCACGTTGCCCGGAGTCGATTCGCGGTCAGTGACCCGCCGAGCCCGGAGGCGACACCAAGACCTTTCATCAGGAAGTCGGCGCCGAACCGGGTGAGTCTGTCGCCACTCGCCGACAACCCGCGTCCGAGAAAGAGAGGACCCAAGCCCTGCGTGCGTCGGAGCGACGCGATCGGCCGAGCGCTTCTCGGGTCGACAGTCACCGCGCGTGGCCGGCCATGACGCACGATTGCGATGGAGAGCGACGCGACACTGCCAGCGACGTGCGAGCCGTCCAGAGCCAAGGCTTCGAAGAGCTTCAGGCCGTCGAAGAGGAGCAACCCGACGAGAGCAGCTTCTCGGGGGCCCTGGAGAGAAGCTGCCCCCCACACCACATCAGCTTCGGTCGGTGACAGCCCGAGTGTGGACGAAGGCCGACTCGGGGAAGGCGTCGCGCTCCTCGCCTCCGGGTCGGCGGTGCGCACGGAAACGAATCGGGCGAACGAGGAGATTGACGCCTGGCGGCGCTTCAGCGTGGATTCGCTCGCACCCACCGAGCGGTCGGCCGCCACAAAGGAGCGGACCCGATCATCCGACATGAGTACTCCGTTGTTGTCGGAGGAATCATCCGGGTGAGACCGGACAGTCCAGGAGATGAACGCCCGTAGGTCGCGGCCATAGGCGCTCCGGGTGTTCTCCGACGAGAGCGAGTCGAGCCACGAGGCAATCTCGGCTTCGAGTCCTGTGGCATCGCCGGACGAGGGGTCTTGGTGTTCCACCGACCCAGTGTCCCAGATTCGCGCTTGACAATCAACGTAACACCGGAGATTATGTTGATAGTCGCTGGAAGCCCAGCCCGAACTTGGAGGTAACGATGATTCAGAACGATCCCTTCTCTGCGTTCGAGACTCTGCTCGGACGACTGGGGGCCAACAACGCAGCCGGGACCTCGTCGGCCATGGCGATGGACGCCTATCGACGCGGCAATGACGTGTGGGTGCACCTCGATCTCCCCGGAGTCGCACCCGACAGCGTGGACATCAACGTCGAGCGCGGCGTCCTCACCGTGACGGCGGAACGCACACCGATTCGCGCCGAGGGCGACCGCCCATATCTCACGGAGAGGTTCACCGGAAAGGTTCGCCGACAGGTCCGCCTCGGTGAAGGCCTCGATGTCGAACGTGTCGAAGCCGATCTTCACGACGGCGTGTTGACGCTTCGACTTCCGGTCGCCCAGCAGGCGCAACCACGGAAGATCGAGGTGAAGTCGGACTCGAAGCGGCTCGACATCGCTCCCGCGAACGACAAGCACGCTTCGCTCACGGTGTCCTAGCCACGACGCCACTCCGTGCAGCGTTGGACTGGCGGGCTCAGCGGAGCCCGCCAGTTCGATTTTCACCTCGAAAAGCCCGAAACCCATTCGGTTTATCCCCAGTGGATCCGGGTAGCGGTTGGCCATGTCAACAGAAGACGTGCGCACGTTCGAGGTCGCCGTGCTGGGCGCCGGCTCAGGCGGTGAGCTGACGGCGATGCTTCTGGCTCGGGGATCATCGTCGAGACCGCCGATGTCCGTCGTGGTCTTCGAGCCCTCCCTGGTCGGCGGCGAGTGTCCGTTCCTCGCCTGCATCCCTTCGAAGGTCCTACTTTCCCGCGCCCAAGAACCGAATCCCGACTGGGTGGCAGCTGTCGCCCGCCGTGACGAGGTCACGTACGGACGTGACGACGCCAGCCATGCCAAAGAGCTCGAAGAATCCGGCGCCACCCTCGTCAGGGCCCGGGCAACGGTGACGGGACCGGGCCGGGTACGAGCAGATGGCATCGACTACCGGGTGGAACACATCGTTGTGGCGACCGGCGCCGCCCCGAAGAAGCTGCGCGAGATCGAGTGCCCCGACGACGTGTGGGACTCGTCGGACGCCATGTCTTCTGACGAACTCCCCGCCTCTCTGGTCATTGTCGGCGGTGGCCCGATCGGCTGCGAACTGTCCGAGCTCTACGCGCGATTCGGTACGACAGTGACCATCGTCGAGGCAGGCGACACCCTGCTGAAGGAGGTCGAGCCCGAAATCAGCCGCGCCGTGCAACATCACCTGGAGGATCTCGGAATCACGGTGCTGATGTCCGCTGCACTGTCCGCGATCACCGAAGCCGACACGGGGTACCTCGTCCAGGTCGAAGGCCGTCAACCCATCCCATGTGATCGGGTACTCGTGGCAATCGGAAAGACTCCGCGACTCGGAGGAATTGGACTGGAGACTCTCGGCCTCGACCCGACGGACATCATGGTCGACGACGCCGGACGTCTCGGGGGCGTTGATCGTGTTTGGGGCGTCGGAGACGTGACAGGGCTTGCGCCGTATACCCACGGGGCGAATGCTCAGGCATCGGTTGTCGTCGAGAACATCACCGGGGGCACGCGGTCGGTTCGCGCCGCCGTGATGCCGCGGTGCGTGTACATCCATCCTCCGGTCGCTGCGGTCGGACCTACGTCATCGGAAGCAGCGGAACAATTCGAGCTTGCGATCGTCCGCGTTTCGTACGCAGACATCGCTCGGCCGACGACCGACGAGCTGGGCGAAGGACTGCTCACCGTGTTCGCCGATCGCGCCACGGGGGCCGTAATTGGGGCCAGTGGCATTGGACAGTCGATGGACGAGATCATCAGCCTGGTCACGCTTGCTGTTGAAACAGGGTGGCCGGTGAGCAGGCTTCAGCATGTCGTCCAGCCGTTCCCGACGATCTCGCAGCTTGTCGGCCACGCGTTCGAGAAACTCGCCCAGGAACTCGGTGAACTACGGGCGACCCAATAGCAGGCACCAAAGCAATCAGGACCGATCCGAGGACCGGTCCTGCGAGCGTTTGCCGCCAAATGGCAGCCCCAACGGGATTCGAACCCGTGCCTCCACCTTGAGAGAGTCGCCTGGACCGTCCGGCTGGTAGTGGATTGTGTGAACTGGCAGCCCAGAGCCGAACTGCCCGTACGCACAGTACCAACCAGAACGTCTGGTTCGGGCAGTTCGCTGTACAAATGCTGTACGCCACGCTTTCGCGGCCAATTGGAGTGATGGCAAAACTGCGACGCGCACGCCGTGAATCTCCCCCCACGAACGGACCACTCAACAGCCCTGTTTCATCGACTTGACTCTATATCGAGTCAAGCCTATTGTTTGCGCTGTGGCTTGGGAAGTCAACACGACAGATGTGTTTGCCGAGTGGTACTCGACGCTGACCGAGCTTGAGCAGGACGAGCTCATTGCGATCGTCGAGTTGCTCGCTGAGCACGGCCCTGAACTCGATCGGCCCTACGCAGATCGCATCAAGGGTTCAACGATCCACAACATGAAAGAACTGCGCCCGCGAGGCGTCGCAAAACACTTCCGAGTGCTGTTCGTATTCGATCCCCGACGCGAAGCGATCCTGCTCGTCGGCGGGGACAAGAGCGGTCAGTGGTCAGCTTGGTACGTCACCGCAATCCCGCTCGCCGAGCAGCTCTACGCCGACTACCTCAACGATCTTCGCAACGAAGGTCTCATCGACCCGACCGATTAGACGAAAGCAAAACATCATGGGACACCGAAAGTTCAACGACGTCGTTGGCAACATCACTACCGAGCGGCGAGCCCGCATCGACACCATCAAAGAAGCAGCCCGAGCCGACGCAGTCGCGTTCAACCTCGCCGAACTCCGAAGGCACCGCCAACTCACCCAAGTCGAA
>JANPFX010000200.1:0-5759 GCA_031423635.1 Acidimicrobiia bacterium
CGCTGCCGGCATCTCGGCCGCGGCTACGGGCGTCACCGTCTCGTCACCCGCGCTCGGCTTACGTGGACCGTCGTGGGTTCGGGTCGAAAGTCTGCGTACGTACCGAACGCTCTCCCTGAGCTCTCGAACGACGACGCTCTCGCTGAAGTGACCCTCGGAATCCACCTGGCGTGGAGCGGCCAACAAACCTTCCGGCTAGCTGATCGGCATCAGCGTCAGCGCGCCTATGAAATCGCTCTCCGCGAGGGTGGGCCGGAGGACATCGAGCGCTACATCGACGGAGCGCTTCTCGTCGACTCCTGGAACGAGCTGTTTCTCCCGAGATGGATTCGCACAGGTTGGCAACCGCTGATCGACCGACACGTCAATGCCTGACCATGCCCTGCAACCAGCGCAACGAGAAATCGTTGGACTGTTCTTCTCGTTGCCCGAGTCGCAGGGTTTCGTACTCGTCGGTGGCGCCGCCCTCCTGGCCCTTGGTCTGACGGACCGACCGACCCAGGACGTCGACTTCTTCACCAGCGATGCTGCTCGAGTCGAGGCCGCAGGCGCTGCGCTCAGCGTTGCGGCCGCGGTTCACGGCTGGGCGACTTCGCTCGGCCGAGGGTCCTCCACGTTCCAGCGAATGGTTCTCCGGCGTGATGACCTAGAAGTCGCGGTCGATATCGCCTTCGACACTGCCGCCTTGCGGCCGATCGTGGATTCTGAACTGGGACTGACATTCGACCCACTCGAACACGCCGCCCGAAAGGCGCTGGCCGTCTTCGATCGTGCCGAAGCCCGGGACTTCGTAGACCTCTACCTGCTCAGTCTGCTGTTCACGCGACACGACATCCTCGGGCTCGCCGCGCAACTCGATCTCGGCTTCGATCTCGGCGCCTTTGAGCAGGCGCTACGGAGCATCACGCGATTCACGGACTCCGAGCTTCCGTGCGGAACCGACGTGGCTGCACTGGTCAGATCCTTCGCCGACGAATGGGCGAGACTCGCCCGGGACGAGGAGGTTGACGCTGCCGCCAGACGAGTCACCGAGAAGCATCGCGACGCCCTCGACCGGCTGGGCGACCTCGGATAGGTGATTCCGAGCCGATTGCCCCAGCGAGCCGGACGGTCGCGCCATTCTGGACTCATCGGGTACGGCGACCTCCGGGGCCTCGCGACGCAATCAGCAAGGCAAGAGGGCGACGTCACTTCGCGAGGCGATCGAGCAACTCCTGGTCTTCCTGCGCGATCCGGCGAAGACTCGATCGAAACGCGGGGTCCTGCCTACGACGATCGTTCGCAATGAGCGCCCACGCGGCGGTCTTGTTGACGCTCGTGCCTTCAACTCGCGCAACCGCTTCCCCATCGGCGGGAACATCGTCGGGTAGCCATGAGGTGATCTTCTTCGGCACGACGTCATGATGGCACGACGGCGCGACCGTCGCCGGCGGCTAGACGCTTCACCGATGAGATCAAGATGACTGCGGCCGCGTCACACCGACGCCGAGAAGGCATCGGCGAGCCGTCGCGTGTCACCGGTAAGGCCCTGGTGTGGCGGGTCGTGACGAAATGCCCTGGTTCAGTGGCCGAGTGCTACGTGCTGCGCACCGAAGGGAACCTGCCAGCGCCGAGTGTCTCGACGCTCGCTCTCTGGCTGGAGTGTTCCATTCAAATCTTCGCGTTGTCTGTGCCCCGACCCATCAATCCGGGGCACCGCGATGCACTGAGAAGGGCCGTTATCGCGCGGACCTTCGGCGCTCGACCACGGCGTACGCCAGCGATATAGCTCATCAGACGCAGCCGGGGGCCGGCAACGTGCTGGGACTTCGGAGCGCAGGTGCAACGTATCGCCGATATATCAATATGTGTGCTCAGCATCGCAAAGGACCAATCGAGGCCCCTTTTCCAGCGCTACCCTCGTGCAAATGGCGGTCGATTTCCCAGAGCCCACCCGAGCAGAAGCGAGAGCACTGATCGTTGGCCTGGCGATGTTCTGGGGTGGATGGGGACCGGGTGCTATCGATCCCTGGAGGCGGTGTCGGGCTTGTGCTCGTCCCGGTGGCGATGGCCGGGGGGACGTGGTTCTACATCGGAGGGGTGTTCCGCGTGGTTGCTCGCGCGCAGGGCGAGTCAGTCTCCGCGTGGTACTTCGGGCAGGCTCTGCGACCATGGGCATCGCTCCGGGACAGGAGAAACCGCGGTTGGTGGCGGCTGGTGATGCCCAACTACTTCCGTCGAGCGAGCCGTGTCCTCGGGTGGAGCGAGAGGTTCGTGCTCGGCGGATTGCTTCTGCTGTTGGCGATCGACATCGGAGTGGCAGTGAGGCTGTTCACCCAGGTTCCTTCCAGCTAGGTGCGAGAGAGTGCCCCAGTTCGTCGGCGATCAGATGATTCTTCGTCGAGCTGCGCTCAGTCCGGGAGCATCCGGAATCGGGTGTTCTTCCGATTCGGTGCTGCGCTTCAGCCTCGCGGAGATCTCAGAGCGCGGCCGCGATCACGTCGATCTCCAGTAGCAACTCCGGCAACGCCAAAGAGCGGACCTCGACGATCGTGTCGGCGGGGTACGGCGCCGTGAAGTACTGCAGGCGTGCTTCCACGATCTTCGGGAAGTTCGCCATGTTCGTCAGGTAGATCGTTACCTTCACGATGCGCGAACGGTCGCTTCCGCCGGCCGCGAGCACCCGGTCGATGTTTGCGAAGGTCTGGACCAGTTGGGCGTCGAAATCGCCGGCACCGACGATTGCACCTGCCTCGTCGATGGAGGCCTGCCCAGAAAGAAAGAGCAGATCACCGACGCGCCAGCCCGGCGCGATCGCGTATGGAGCGAGCGGATCCGGGTCAACGACGATTACTCGGGGTGTGACGGCCATGGTGTTTCCCTTCGGTGGCAAGAGGGCCGAAGATAGCGCGCGTCGCGATCTCCCACCAGACAGTGTTGGCGACCGAGAAACCCGGCGGCGCGTGCAGGATGGGGTTTTGCTAGTTACGGACTTTGGCCACGAGTGTGAAGCCCGTCTTGGAGGTCGCTTCGGCCAAGGAGTGGGAGCGGTGAATTGAGCGGCCCCGTCTCGGCACGGCGTCGACCGCTCCGCCCCTGGAGCAGTTTGTTATCGGCGTTTCCGTTATGGCGAAGGCGTGGCGACCGTGAAGAACTGAACGAGGCTGGTTGCGAAGGCAGGATCGTCGAGCGCCGTGAAGTGATCTCCGCTCGTCCACACCATCTGCGCCCCAGGAATGACGTCGGTCAGGCGCTCCACACCCACCATGATGAAGTCGTCCCTGCCCCCGATGACCAACGTTGGTACGCGAATCAGCGGCACGGCCTCGCCCGACGATCGCCAATCCGACCCGTTGATGCCTTCAAAACAGGCCGCCAGCGCCATCCGATCCGAACCCGTTGCATCTGCGAACCGGCGAAACCCTCGGGCCACCTTCGCCGGTACCTCCTTGGGATCGTCGGATCGCAATGCCGCAGGCACATAGCGCATTCCCTGATCAGCGAGTTGGTCCAAGAACAGCTGGTCGCAGCTGCCGCAGATTGCCAGCCTGCGCACACGGCTGTCGCGGACGGCCACGATCACCGAGATGAACCCGCCGAGCGAATAGCCCGCGAGGTCGTATGGCCCGAGTCCGGCTTCATCCGCGATCTCTGTGACGTCGCGCGCCAGCCGGGCCCGGGTGAGACGCGCCGGATCCAAGATCTTCTCGGACTCGCCATGGCACCGGGCGTCGAACGCGATAACCCGGCGGCCCGTGGCGGCGAGAGCGTCGACGATTCCCGGACTCTCCCAGTTCCATGCCATGTTCGCGGCAAAGCCGTGGTGCAGAACAATGGCAGGGCGTTCACCCGCCGGATTCCAATCTCTGACCGCGAGAGTGGCGCCATCGGAGCAGGCGACAGTTCGAAGAACGGGCTTCATCTACGGTCCTCACACCGGCGTCGTTCGCCAGGCCCCTCGACGGTAACAGCGCCGCCCCGTCTCCACCAGGTGGGGGGAATTGCGCAAGGACGGGCGCCGGCGCTGGCACGATGGCGTTCGTCGAGCTCCCGCATCACGTCGCCTGGAATGGCAAACAGTCCTTCGACTTGTCGAAGCGCGACGATCGTCGGCGCGCCTACGAGATCGTCCTGACGGACGGGCTGCCAGTCGACACCGAGGCAATTGTCGATGGAGCCCTCCTCATCGATCTCGGGCCAGAGATGCACGTGCCACGGCCGTTCGAGCAGCTTGGCTACCAGTGATCGATGCCGCATGCCCTGGGTGAGTCTCACGCCGGCCGTCGAGGGTGAAGCCCTTTCCCTGTCTCGGCGGGTGCGGTCAACACCGAGACGCTGTCGCCACCTTCAACGCGCGCACGGGCCACGTGTTCCTGCTCGGCGGTGATCGTCGGCCGGGACGCGATCGCCGCGTCGATGGCAATGTGCGGGACGACGGCGACGCCGAGCCCGAGTCCACGTTGGGCCGAGTCGAGCACGGACTGCTCGCACGCCAGTAGCTCTTGTACCGTCCACTGCTCACCGGCGAGTGCGACCATGGACGGTTCGTTGGCGATCATCTGCGCGCTGAAGAACTGGGCTTCGGAGAGGGGTGCTCCTTGCGGGTGGGCTTCGCACCGGGCTCGGATCGGGTCTCGGCGATCGAACGTCGACGCGCGCGCGGTGAGACCGTCGGGGCCGAGCATCTGTGCGGCAGCCGCTGTGCGTATTGACTCGCTGAGCCCTTCGGCGCGAGCCCGGACGAGCACGTCACCGAGTCGGTCGGGGTCGAGTCCGTTGGCGATCGCCCGGGTGCGCCATTCGGCTTGGATGGCGTCGAGGTCGGGCTGGTGTTCCTTGGCCCGGCGGGTTTGGAGGGTGGCGATTTGCGCCGCTTTGGCCGATGATGCGCCGACGGCGTCGAGGTGTTCAAGGATCTCCGCCCGCCTGGTCGAGAACGCGTCGATGGCCCGGCGTGGGATGCCCTCGATCGGGGCGACACCGTTGGTGACGGGTCCGAACTCGACGCCGAGCGTCCGGGTGAGTTGGTCGCGGAGGACGGCTTGGTAGATGTAGCCGGCGGTTTTGGCGTGGGCATAGAGGTGGCGGGCGTCGAGCGTGGACCAGCGGCCGTCGCCGCCTTTCACCATGTTCGGCACCAAGACGTGGTCGTGGAGGTGGGGGTCGTCGTTGCGGTTGCGGTAGTGACGAAACGACGCCGCCACGAGCCCGGTCCCGCGGATCGTCTCAACACCGTTATGCCCACGCCGGGTGTGCACGGCGGTCTCTTCGAGATACCGGATCGACGACGCCACCGCAGCACCATGCGCGGCTTCGACCGCAGCAGCAACCTCGGTGGTCCCGAAGGCGTGGAGGAGCGAGACCGACTTGTCGGCCTTGAACGTGAGGTCGAAGGCCATCACCGTTCGGTTCGCCGAGTTCAACAACGGTACGCCGGTGTCGGGGTCGAGTCCGGCAAACACGGTGCGGAGGGTGTCAGGGTCGATCTCGCCGCTGAGGCCGAGGAGTTGTTGTGAAGAGCCGATCCATTGACCGGGTGAAGCTATGCCTACGTAGTAGTCCTCGATCCCGGCGGCGATGCCGAGGTAGTAGTCCTCGGCTCCGGCGGCGAGTTTGCCGAGACCGAGCATCACCGGCCCCGGTGTTCTGCGACAGCGGACACGACTGCCGTTGTCACCGATAGGCGATGAGCCGGGGCCGGTGGTCTGCGACGGGCGGCAGCAACCTTTCCGCCGGGCAGCAATAGGTTGCTGCCAACGGCGCAGCATCGCTGATGCAAG
>JANPFX010000201.1:0-1510 GCA_031423635.1 Acidimicrobiia bacterium
TTGGCTCGCACCGTGCTCGACGAACGAAGCGACGACGAACTCGTTGCCGCCGTCGTCGAGCGCGACCGGGGGGCCTTGCGTGAGTTGTTCGATCGACACGAACCGTGGCTCTCCCTCCGACTCGGCCGTCGTTGCGGTGACCGAAGCGTGGTCGAGGAAGTCGTTCAGGACACGTTCGTGGTGGTGTGGCGCAACGCATCGAGCTTCACCAACACCGGTCCGGTTGCTGCGTGGATCTGGGGAATCGGCATCCGGACACTGCTCCACGCCGTGCGTCCGCGGCGACCCCTGATCGAGCGGCTCCGCTCCCAACGGTCGCCGGACGCCGCGTCCGCCGAGGAGGAGTTGCTGGTCGCCGTCGAACACGGTGACATCGGCGTGGCGCTGCGTCGTTTGTCGCCCGAACTGCGCTCAGTCGTTCAGGCAACGGTGCTCGACGGGCTCACGTGCGCCGAGGCAGGCCGACTGCTCGGCATTCCGAGCGGCACCGTCAAGACGCGCATGATGCGGGCGAAAAGAGAACTTCGGGAGGCTCTGATATGACAACGACCCATTCCTGGCATGTGACCAGCGACGAGCTGCGGGGCTACGTCGCCGACGCGTCGCCGTCGTTGATCGCGGCTTCGATCGAAGCTCATCTGCTCGCCTGCGCCGACTGCCGTACGACCCTGGCGGCGGAGCGCCGTTCCGTCCACTCGGCCACCGACGCAATGCCACACACCGAGCAGATGTGGGCTCGTATCGCGGATCGCATCGACGTGCCACGGAGGCCGTTGCGGTCGGCCAGCCGGACGCTTCACGTGTCCCTTGCCAGTCCGCCACTACTCGCCGCGACCGTCGGCATCGCCGCGGCCCTTCTCGTCGCCGTGGGAGTGGTGAGTGTGGCTTCTCCGCACTGGTCGCTGCCCGTTCTGCTCGCATTCGCTCCGCTCGCACCCGTGGTGGCGGGCGTGATCGCGTTCCAGCCGGGCAATGATCCGGCCGGCCAACTCACCGAAGCAACTCCTCTCGCCGGAGCGAGGCTCCCCCTGCTGCGAGCCTTACTTGCCACCGTGCTTTCGTTGGCGAGTGGCGTGGCCGCGAGCGCGCTCACCGCAATGCCGTTCGACATGGTGACGCTGTGGCTTCTTCCGGGAGTCGCCTTTGCCGCGATCACCCTCGCAAGCGCGACCTTGCTCAACCCGACGCGGGTCGCCGTGCCGCTCATGGTTTGCTGGGCGGCCCTGGTCTTCGACTGGACCCGTGACCACCGAACGGCACCCACGACCGAAGCCCTCCACGATCTGATGACCAACCGGCAGACTCCCGGGTGGGTGCTGATGGGCGCCATCGTCGCCGCCGTCGTGATCTGCTTCCGGCGACGCGATGCCACTCCGGCGTGGAGGCTGTGATGGATCGCGAGCTCGCGCTTGCCGGAGTGCGCAAACGTTTTGGCACCACCCAAGCCTTGGATGATCTGACGTGGGAAGGCGGCGGGCAGGTCATCGGAGTCCTCGGTCCGAACGGTGCC
>JANPFX010000202.1:0-1916 GCA_031423635.1 Acidimicrobiia bacterium
CAAGAGCGAAATGGGTCATAGGCACACCAAGGAAGAGATCCTCGAAGGAGCGCTGGCAGCGGCGCTCGATGAAGGGCTCAGTCAGCTCACGTTCGGCCGGCTCGCCAAGCGCCTCGGGATCAACGACCGGACCGTCGTCTACTACTTCCCGAGCAAGGACGACCTGATTGGGGAAGTGGTCGTCTCGATGGGTCTGCGGTTGCAACAGACGCTGGCCGAGGCGTTTTCGAAGCCGGCGGCCGATCACGTCGAACTGGCACGAGCCGCATGGCCCGTCCTCGCCCGCAAGGAGGTCGATCCGATCTTTGCGCTGTTCTTCGAAGCCAATGGTCTGGCTGCGGCAGGGCGAGCTCCGTACGACGTCCTCGTGCCGCAGTTGATCGAGGCGTGGATCGACTGGGTGACCGCATTCCTCGTCGGCACTGCGAAGCAACGCCGGACGGAAGCGGAAACCGCAATCGTCATCATCGATGGGCTGTTGCTCCTTCGTCAGCTCGCCGGCCCGGCGGCTGCGAACCGCGTCGCAAGAAGACTCGGCGTCGCGTAGCCGTCGAGGGCTCGGCTCCGTCGGCGGTTGCGCTTAGTCGGCGGTGGGCGCGCTGCCGGCCGGGCGGTCCGCCAGTTCCGCCATGTGTGTGCCGTCGAGGAAGTACCGCCGAGCCCAGATACCCGTTGGGTTCTCGCCGGCCACCGGCATGCGCCAGCTCAGGACCTTGCTTGCCGCATGAAGCGAAACGCCGAGCAGCGCCCGCGGTTGGTCGATCGTGTTGCGGACGTACGACTCAGCACCCTCCTCGGTGACGTAGCGCTTCGCGATGGACCGATAGAGGTCCCGCCATTCGTCGTCGGCCCCGGGTGCATACAGCAGTTCCGAGATGCCCTGTACGGTGACCTTCCGGTACGGCAGCGCCTCCTCGTCGATGGTGAGGCCTACCCGCGGGTCGCGGAGGAGGTTGGCGAGGAACACGGAGTGCACCCTGGGCGTGAAGACGATCCGGTCGTCGTGGAGGATGTACCAGATGGGCACGTTGCGGGGCATCCCGTCGGCGTCGACCGTCGCGACGCGGAGCAGGTGGCCCGGCTCGGCGAGGAACGTCGCGGCTTCTGTGTCCGTCAGCTTCGGCATGTGGCGGAGTCCACCACATGCGAAGTGCCCGGACCCGACCGGCGAGGCTTCTTCGTCGCCTTGGTGGTGATCGCCGGCGCTGCGTCCGTCGCCCTGTTGGCCCTCCCCGGTTCGACCCGCTGGTACTTCTCCTGGACGTTGCGGCCGACATGGGCGGCGGCGCTGATCGGTGGTCTGTACCTCGCATCGACGTTCGCGTTCGGCTCTCGATCACGGCAGAGCTGCTGCGAGGCCGTCGAGCCCCGGTTGGGCCGGAGGGACGCACGAGTGGCCGGGTTCGCCTGCTGTGGGCGCTGGCGACGGTGGCGATGGTCCTGGCCGTCGCCATCTGGATCGGGGGATCCACGCTGACGATTCGCTGCCTCGGCTGCTCGTGCTCGTTCGGCGCCGTCCTCACGGGAGTTGCCGCGGTGACCGGTCGTAAGGACGACACCCACTGCGGCAACTGTCGTGATTGCCGCTGTCGGGGTGGGCGCAGGGCCCGGCGCTCCGGGGTTTGTTCGAGAGGTGAGCGCCCGGCGCTCTGGTGCGGGCTCGGTCCGGACGGTGCCGGATCGTTTGCTACGGTGTTACCCGCAGTACGCGGAAGTGGCTCAGTGGTAGAGCATCACCTTGCCAAGGTGAGGGTCGCGGGTTCGAATCCCGTCTTCCGCTCCAAGCATAACCGCAGGTCAGGCACCCTTTTGAGGGTGCCTGATTGCTTCCCTGAACGCCCGCGCTCTACCATTTCGCTCTACCATCCGGTCGAGAAACGGCTCAGAGGCCTTGAACGCTCGCCCAGATTGGTGAA
>JANPFX010000203.1:0-44871 GCA_031423635.1 Acidimicrobiia bacterium
GGCGTTCGGAGCATCGAGGAGCCGGCACTTGTCGACCGACTCGTCGCAGCATCGGTGCACCTGGAGATCTGTCCGAGCTGCGATGTGCAGACCGAGATCGTGGCTTCCTACGCCGAGCATCCGATCGATGAACTGGTCCGACGGGGCGTTCGGCTCGGCATCAGCACCAACCAGCGAACGGTGACCCCCATCACGTTGAGTGCTGAGTACGCCAAGCTCCACGCTGCGTTCGGATGGTCGATGGCGGAGTTCGGGCGACGCAATCTCGACGCGCTCGACGCGTCGTTTGCCCCGGCGAGCGTGAAAGCCCGGCTTCGCCCTCCGATCGAGGCGGCATACCGCTGACTGGTCCGACCGCGCTCAGCGAAGCGGGTGGCCGAGGTAGATCCGTCGCACGAGTTCCTCGAGATCGACGCCGGAGTCAACCTCGTCAAGGAGCGCGGACAACGGCTGATCTCGGATGGTGCGCCCGTGATCGATGATGACGACGCGCTCGCAGAGCTTCTCCACATCGGCGAGGTCGTGGGTGGTGAGAACGATCGTGGTGCCGTGCTCAACATTGATCACGGCAAGCGCGTCGCGGAGCGCGAACTTCGACACAACGTCGAGACCGATGGTCGGTTCGTCGAGGAAGAGCAGGGACGGGCGATGGACGAGCGCGGCAACAAGCTCAGCGCGCATACGTTGGCCGAGTGACAGCGTGCGGACCGGCTGGTCCAGCAGAGGGCCGAGCTCGAACTGTCCGACGAGGTCGTCAAGGGTTGCCCGGTGCTGCGCCGACGGCACGCGGTAGATGTGGCGGAGCAGCGTGAAGCTCTCGATGAGGGGGAGGTCCCACCAGAGCTGCGACCGTTGGCCGAAGACCACGCCTATGCGTTGGGCCAGCAGCGTTCGATCGCGCAGCGGCACATGGCCGAGCACGTGAACCTCGCCCGACGTAGGCGCGAGGATCCCCGTCAGCATCTTGATCGTCGTCGACTTGCCCGCACCGTTGGGACCGATGACGCCGACGAACGACCCGGTTTCGATCTCGAGATCGATCCCCTCCACGGCGATGACGTCACGCCGTTCTCGACGGACCCTACCGACTTTGGTACGCGCGCTGAATACCTTTCGCAGGCCGCGCGTCCGAATGGCGACGCCGTTCATGATCCGGTGCTCTGATAGTGGTTCACCGCGAACCGCCAGACCGCAGACGCGGCGAAAGCCAGCGGAACGCCCGACGCGAGGGCAAGCGAGGATTGCCACCACGTGATTCCGAGCGGGTTCGGCGCATCAAAGAGCAGGAACGACGGCAGGTACACGGTGAAGCCGACGGGGATCAGGGAGACCGAGATCATCCGGACCCATCCGTCGAAGAGGTGGATCGGGTACTTCGCCATCTGCGCACCGCCGTAGGTGAAGGCATTGCCCATCTCCTGGGTTGTCGGGGCCCAGAAGCTGAGACAGTTCACGATCACGAACGTCGACGAGAACACCGCCGTCGCATTGACGAACACCGCAGCCAGGATCAACACCCGCAACGGCGTCCACTCGATGCCGGCCTGTGCCACGCCGATCGCTGCGAGCGGCACCATCGTGGCCAACTGCATCAGCCGGCGGACAGCGAAGGCGTCGCCCATGATCTGCCACAGGAGACCGAGTGGGCGGACAAGGAGCACGTCGAGTCGTCCCGTGCGGATCATCTCCGCACACCGTTCGATGCTGCCGCCTACGAACGCATCGCTCAAACGGAAGGTAACTCCCGATACGCCTAGCAGGAACAGCAGTGGCCCGAAGCCCCACCCGCCGACCGTTCCGAATCGATGCACGAGTGCCCATACGGCGACGAACTCGAGGATCAGCTGGGCGGACGCCGCGACGATTCGTAGCACGAACGACAGGCGGTACTGCATATCAGCGCGCTGGCGGGCGCGCATCATGCGAGCGCACAGAGCAAGTGACGCGCGCATATGAAGTGGCGACTCAGTGCTAGCCACCCTGTACCTCCAGCTTCTTCGTTGCCGCACCGAGTTCCAGGCGAAGCGCGAGTTCGAGGAGCACGATCCAGACAAGCTGCAGCGAGAGAACCGCGGTGACGCTGCGCAGGCCTAGGAACACGTCGATCGGACCCTGCACGAGTCCGGCGAACGGAAGCAGATAGAGCACCTGGCGAATGCCATCTCCGAAGATCTGGAGGGGCACGATCAGACCGGCTCCAAACGTCGCCGCAGCCACCACCATCTGCATGACCCCGGTGCCGTCGACGAGCCAGAACGATGCGAGGCCGGCCATTGTCCACACGCGCGAGGCCAACACGGCCGACAGGACTGCACAAGCGGCGAAGGCCAGAACGTTCGACGCCCCCGGAATCGGCAGCTGGTAGACCACCCACCCGGCGAGGACGATCGACGCGCCCCGAGTCAGCGTCGAGAACACCGACTGGCCGAGGTCGGAGCTCAACCGGTAGGTCGACCAGTCCCACGGCCGCTGGAGCTCGGTCGCCACATCCCCTGATCGAACGGAAGCAACCAGCGTTGCGTCGCCGAACATGCGCGCCGTGGCGATCAGCCCTTGGGCCAGGAAGGTGAACGAGGTCGCGGTCGTCCTCGTCAGACCTCCGACACTGCCGTCGCCGATGACGGACCGCAGCACGCTCGCCAGGAGGAAGCCCCACACGAAGTTGGTGAACGTGCCGGCCACCATCGCCCCGCGATAGGTGCTCTGCCGCCGAAAGCTCATCCGGGCAACTTCTACGTAGAGCCGCCCGTTCACACCCCCGAACCTACCGATTCACGCAGCCGCGTCGCGTTTGCCAGCGCGCCTCGCCTGCCGCGCGTCGACCGTCTCCTGCCGCACATCGAGACCGTGCTGCCGCACATCGACGCAATTGGAGCGTCGGAGAGTGGTTTCGGGCTGATGTGCGGCAGGGGAAGTGCGAGGTGCGGCACTGGACGGGCCATCTGCGGCGCTCGCTGTCCGACGGTCGCTGATCGGCGCTCGGCCGCCGACGGCAAAGTCCGGCGGGAACCGACGCAGGGGGTCCTAACATCGACTCCTCCCACGAAGTCGGCATCATCAGCCGCCTCGAAACCCGAAAGTCCACATGTCCCGCACGCTGTTCGTCACCACGGCCCTTCCCTACGCCAACGCACCGCTCCACATCGGCCACATGATGGAGTACGTCCAGGCCGACACCTGGGTGCGGTTCCAGCGGATGATGGGCCACACCGTGCACTTCGTGTGCGCCGACGACGTGCACGGCGCGCCGATCATGATCGCCGCCGAGAAGGCGGGGAAGACGCCGCAGGAGTTCGTCGCCGAGGTCGCCGCCGGACGGCCTGCCTACCTCGACGGGTTCGCCATCAGCTTCGACAACTGGCACACCACCGACGGTCCCGAGAACCACGCGCTGGCGCAGGACATCTACCGGGGCCTCAAGGCCAACGACCTCATCACCGAGCGCAGCGTCGAGCAGTTCTACGACCCGGTGAAGGCGATGTTCCTCCCCGACCGCTACATCAAGGGCACGTGTCCGAAGTGCGGCACGCATGACCAATACGGAGATTCGTGCGAGTCGTGCAGTTCCGTGTACGCACCCACTGACCTGGTGAACCCGTACTCGGTGCTGTCGGGCGCGACACCGGAACTCAAGTCGAGCAACCACCTGTTCTTCACCCTGTCCGACACGCGCTGCACCGAGTTCCTCCTCGACTGGATGGCCACGCCGGGTCGGCTCCAGCCCGAGGTCGCCAACAAGATCAAGGAGTGGTTCGTGGCCGGCGATGACGGCCGCGTCGCGCTCGCCGACTGGGACATCAGCCGCGACGCCCCGTACTTCGGCATCCGCATCCCCGACACCGATGACAAGTACTTCTACGTCTGGCTCGACGCGCCGGTCGGCTATCTCGCCTCACTCGTCAACCTGTTCGCGAAGCGCGGTGACGACGTGGCTGCATTCCTGGCCGATCCCGACGTGGAGCAGATCCACTTCGTTGGCAAAGACATCGTCTACTTCCACACGTTGTTCTGGCCGGCGATGCTCCGCTTCTCCGGACGCAAGGTGCCGAACAACGTCTACGTCCACGGCTTCATCACAGTCAACGCGGAGAAGATGTCGAAAAGCCGTGGCAACAGCCTTTCGCCCCTGCGTTATCTCGAGCTCGGCTGCAATCCCGAATGGCTCCGGTACTACATGGCGGCCAAGCTCACCGCCCGCGTCGAAGACGTGGAGTTCACGCCCGACGACTTCACCCAGCGGGTCAACTCCGACCTCGTCGGCAAATACGTCAACATCGCCAGCCGCGCCGCCGGGTTCATCGCCAAGCGCTTCGGCGGAGTCCTCGCCGCGGACCTCGGCGACGAAGGCGGCACTCTTGTCGCGCAGTTGCGGGCCGGGAGCGACACGATCGCCTCGCTCTACGGGGGACGAGAGTTCTCCAAGGCCATCCGCGAGATCATGACGCTCGCCGACCGGGTCAACGAATACGTCGAGCGCCACAAGCCGTGGGAGCTCGCCAAGGTCGACGGAGGTGATGCCGAACTGCAGCAGGTGTGCAGCGTCTGCATCGAGACGTTCAGGCTCCTCACGCTGTACCTGAAGCCGGTCATGCCGCGTGTCGCGTCCGACGTGGAGTCCTTCCTCCGAATCCCGCCCCTCACCTGGGCCGACGTGGACCGTCCCCTCGGCGCCCACACGATCGCCGCGTACAAACACCTCATCCAGCGCGTCGACCCCAAGGTGCTCGAAGTGCTCTTCGAGGGTCCAGCGCAGCACGTCGGCGATCCGAACGGCCCTACCGGACCGTCCAGTTCCGCTCCGACCGATCGGGACCGACCGCCGGGCGGAGAGCCGGTTGTCGCGGAGATCACGATGGACGACTTTGCCAAGATCGACCTGCGAGTGGCATTGATCGTCAACTGCGAGCACGTGGAAGGTGCGGACAAGCTGCTCCGCCTGACGCTCGACGCCGGTGAGGGGCGCCACCGCACCGTATTCAGCGGGATCAAGAGCGCGTACCAGCCCGCTGATCTCATCGGACGCCACACCGTGCTGATCGCCAACCTGGCGCCCCGCAAGATGAAGTTCGGCCTGAGCGAGGGCATGGTGCTCGCCGCCAGCGACGCCGACCGCAGCGTCGACGCCGGGATCTACCTCCTGAACCCGGAGTCCGGCGCAACGCCGGGCATGCGCATCAAGTAAGTCCCGGTGGGCCAGGCCTAGGTCGGCTCCCGTTGACTGGGCCGGCTCCCGTTGACTGGGCCGGCTCCCGTCCTGGCCGGCTCCCGTTGACCGTTTCGGCAAAACGACACGGATGCACACGTCCCGACCCCGTGCGCGTCTGCTGACCCAGGCCCGTCGCCCGATCGGGTGTGGCGCGCCGGTGCACCCGATGTCCGTTCGGCGTTCCCGGCGGACGACGGCTTGAAAGCCTTGCGAACATGACCGTCGACCGAGCCGGCCTCCACCGATTCGCCCGAGCCCACCATGGGGTCTTCAGCCAACGGGAGGCCCGAACTTCGGTGTCTCGATCGCTATGTGGGGACGGTGGGCACGCTCCGGCGAGCTCGAAGTGCTCCACCCGGGCGTCGCGGCGCTGGCATCGTCGCCACGATCGTTGGAGTCGAGCATCCGAGCGGCGGTACTCGCGTGCCCGAACGGCGCCACGGCATCGCTGCGCAGCGCTGCCTACCTTCACGGCTGTTGGCCGGCTGAGCTGGGGCAGCCTCCGGTGGAAGTGACCGTGGGTCGCGGCGGACCACGAATCTTGGAAGGGGTGATCG
Organism: Acidimicrobiia bacterium; assembly: GCA_031423635.1. Classification (GTDB taxonomy): domain Bacteria; phylum Actinomycetota; class Acidimicrobiia; order Acidimicrobiales; family JANYDT01; genus JANLQX01. Next base: position 5,764 of record JANPFX010000203.1, read on the forward strand.
TGCACCGGCCCCGTGACCATCAGGCGATCGTCCCGGTGCGTCGCTTCGGGATTGCGACCACCGATCCAATTCGCACGCTCGGCGATCTCGGCCAGGTGGTGTACTCGGGTTGGACCGTCGACCGGTTCACTTGGACGCACGCAACCACGCAGATGCCGTGGCTCCTCGAAACCATCCGCAGCCGACTGATCGAGCGCGGCTGGTCCGCCACGTAGGTGCGTTTCTGGGTCAGCTCCCGTTCACTGGGTCGGTGAATCAACACCAGTGCACGTGTTCTTACGCGGGACCCAGTGCACGCCAGCCGACCCAGTGCACGCCAGCTGACCCAGTGACCACCAGCTGACCCAGTGACCACCAGCCCACCCAGCCCCGAACGCGGAACGAGCCGCCCCGAAGGCCGGCTCGTTCCACAACACAAGACCCGATTGATCAGGCGGCGACGATCTCGATCGAGACGGCGAACTCTACGGCATCGTGAAGTTTCACCGGGATCTCGTGAGTGCCGAGGGTCTTCAGATGGTCGTGGAGACGGACCGACTTGCGGTCGAGGACCACACCGGTCTGGGCCTGCACGGCGGCAATGATCTCGGGAACGTGGACCGAACCGAACAGACGCTCACCCTTGGCCTTCGCCTTGATGGTGATGGTCTTGCCGACGAGGTGGCGGGCAACGGTCTCCGCGCCTTCACGGTCCTTGGCGTCACGGAGGTCACGGGCCTTGCGCATGGCATCGGCCTGGGCAACGCTGCCGGCCGACTGGGGCATGGCCAGCTTCCGGGGCAGCAGATAGTTCCGGGCGAAGCCGTCGGCGACGTCGATCATGTCGCCACGCTTGCCCAGCGACTTGACGTCGGTGGTGAGAATCAGCCTGGCCATGATCAGACCTCCGCGCCTTCGGTGTCGACTTCGTCGGCCGTCACATCGGCATCGGTTGCCTCGGCCGCGGGGCCGGCGTCCTTGTCGCGGCGAGGACCGCGACGGGGGCCGCGCTCACTCGACGTGCGCGTGGCATAGGGCAGAAGCGCAAGCTCACGGGCCGTCTTGATGGCCACCGCGATGTCGCGCTGGACCTGGACGGAAAGACCCGTGACGCGCCGCGCCTTGATCTTGCCGCGGTCGGACATGAACTTGCGGAGCAGGACGATGTCCTTGTAATCCACGTAGGTTCCGTCGGCGATCGGCGACGGCTTCTTCTTGGCCGGGCGGCGATCGGTGGGCTTTGGACCGCGCTTGGGTGCGCCGCGGTCGCGGTCGTTGTTGCGTGCCATCAGAAGGGCTCCTCGTCGTAGTCGTAACCGCCGCCGCCAGAGGCAGCCGGGGGCGGGGTGGAAGGCTGCTGACGGCTCGGGCCGCCACTGCTGGAACTCGGAGCGTCGCCGCCGTCACCGGGGCGCCGCTCATTGCGCACAACCTGGGCAGTCGCCCAACGAAGGCTGGGACCGATCTCGTCGGCCACGATGTCGACGACGGAGCGCTTGTCACCGTCGGGTGTTTCCCACGAGCGCTGCTCGAGACGGCCGGTCACGATGACCCGCGATCCCTTGTGCAGCGACTCCGCAACGTTCTCGGCCATTTCCCGCCACGTGACGACATTGAAGAACGACACTTGCTCTTCCCAGTCGTTCGTCTGACGGTTCTGCCACCGACGATTCACCGCGATACCGAACGACGCGGTCGCCTGACCCGATGCGGTGAACCGCAGCTCGGGATCCTTGGTGACGTTGCCAATGATGGTGATGGTGTTTCCGCTCATGATGATCTCGCTCTCTGGTGTCTACGTGTGCCGGCGTCGGGGAATCGTTGGAAACCCAGTGTGACGGAACCCGTGTGACAGGACCAGGGGCTTGGTCAGTCGTTGCCGCGATCACGGCCGCCGGACGGGATCTCGTCCAAAGGTGCCGGGGCGGTGAGGGAACGGCCGGTACCGGCCACGGGGATCTGCACGATCTTGTGCCGGAGCACCTCGTCGGACAACTGCAGACCACGGTCGAGCTCGGAGATGCTCGTCGGCGCCGCGGTGATCTCGATGATCACGTAGTAGCCGTCGGCCTTCTTCTCGATCTCGTAGGCCAGCTTGCGACGACCCCAGCGCTCGATGCGCCCGATCGATCCGCCGCCAGCCTTGACGGCATCGGTGGTGCGCGTGACGACGCCCTGGATCTGTTGATCCTCCAGCGACGAATTGATGATGATGACGACCTCATACGGTCGCATTGGTACCTCCCTGTGGACCCGCAGTGCGGGGCTCCGGACGGTCCGAAGCAGGGTGCTCGTTCTTGGAGCGGGAAACTACCCTAGTCGCCCGGGCGACCGTCCCGGACCGGCCGGGCGACCGTCCCGGACCGGCCGGACCCCGCGGGAAGCGCGCAGAACCGCTCAGGCCGAGTTCGGCGACTTCGCGCACCGACCGCCGTACGCAAGGACGACGCCCTCGCCGACCCGGTCCAGGCCGACCCGGGCAAGTCCCCGAGGAGGCACCTCCACTGCCGTTCGGTACTGCGCGTTCGGCGAGTAGATGGGACAGTTCTCACAGTTGCCCTCCCGCTTCATGAATGCGGTTCCCACCACGGCGCCCGCTGCATCGGTCCAGGCGATGGACAGGTCCATCGGCACCGTCTTCATCCAGAAGCCCCCGTCGGACGATGCGTCGAAATGGAAGATCATGGCGTCGTAGCCGGCAAAGTTCGTCCGCCGCATCATGCCCTGCGCGTGTTCGGCGGCGTTGAGGGCGAGCAGCGCGCATCCCTCGAAGAGCTTCTTCGCTTTCCGTCCCGGCGCCGACTTCGGTGGAGTGACGGTGAAGCGCACCTCGCGGTACGCACCGGATCCGTCGAACAGCTTCACCGGAGAGGCCTTCAGCCCGTCGAACGCGCCAGGCGCGCTGCCGACCACAGCGGTCTTCCGATTCGCGGTCTCGGCACCGGCACCGGCACAGCCCAAACAGGCCACTCCGAGGGTCACCGCAATCACAGCGGCCAGGGCGGTACGACCGCGGATCGATGGATGACGCTTCACGAACGCCACGCTACCGGCGTGGGACTCCGATGGACGCGGCCGGATGCTCCGGTTCAGCGGCTGCCGTAGAGACCGGCGAGGAACTCCTCGGCTTGGTCGCCGAGGCCGGCCACGCAGGTGAGCTCGGCCAGTTCGGCGCCATCGTCGGGTCCGCCCACCGCGAACACTCGGTGTCGCGCATCCAGTGCCGCAACGAGTGCGGGGGAAGCCGGGTAGGACTCGGCCACGGACGGGAACGAGCCCGACCGCACATCGTCGACGTACGCCGCGACGGCCGCCTGTGCGGCGCTCCCCAGGTCGGCGTAGCGGCGCACGAACTTCGGCGCGAGTCGATCCTCGAAGCCGAGGAGGTCATGCCACACCAGAACCTGACCGTCGCACGACGGTCCCGCGCCGATGCCTATCGTCGGGATCGTCAGCACGGCAGACACCTCCGCCGCGAGGGCGTCGGGAACGGCCTCCAGCACGATCGCGAAGCATCCGGCCGCCTCGAGGGCGAGCGCGTCGGTGATCAGCACGGAGGCATCGGCGGCGGCCTTCCCCTGCACCTTGAACCCGCCGAAGGCGTTGATCGACTGCGGAGTCAGGCCGAGGTGACCCATCACCGGGATCTCGGCGTCGAGGATCGCCCGGATCATGGGAAGACGCTTCGTTCCTCCCTCGAGCTTCACCGAACCGGCTCCGGCGCGGATCAGGGCCGCGGCATTGCGGACGGTCTCATCGGTCGACACGTGGTAGCTCATCCAGGGCAGGTCACCGACGACGAGCGGCCGGGCGTGCTCACAACCGGCGGCCTCGGACTGCGCGAGGCCCCGGGCGACGGCCGCCGTGTGATGGACGATGTCGTCGACCGTCACCGAGAGCGTGTCGTCGTAGCCGAGCATCACCATCGCCAGCGAGTCGCCCACCAGGATGAGGTCGGCTCCGCCGCGATGGGCGATGCGTGCCGAAGGCGCGTCGTATGCCGTGATCATCGCGAGCCGCGCGACCGTCGTGGCATCGACACCATCGGACGACGGACGGGGCTGCTTACGGGCCTGCACGCTGGGGGCAGTCGTGCGACGAAGCGGGGTGGACATCTCGGTTCTCCTCACGTCCAGGGCACGTACGGCTCCCGGCGTCTTCTCACCATAACGACTTCCGGCCGCCATGTCATTCCCGTCAGCCGTCGATGACGTGTCCTCGACGTCACTGGGTAGCGTTACGGGGTGGCCCTGAACCGTTGCGACAGCTGTGGATCGGACGGCACCGGCGATGGTGACCTCGTCAGCGTGCAGCGGGTCTACCTGATCCCCCCGCCTGATGGGACGGTCGGGACCGATCAGATGCGCGTCCTCGACGACATCGAGTTGTGGTGCTTCGTGTGCCGCTCCATGTACCCGCACGCCAGCGTCGAGACCGAGTAGCCCAGGCCCTGTCGTCGTCACACACCTGCCGCAGATCAGGGGGCCCGACGCCGCACATGCCCGTTGTTCCGCAGTTTGCAGCACGAAAGCAGGCGATGTGCGGCGCAGATCGGCCGATGTGTGGCGCAGGACCCACAACATGGGCAACGACGCGCCCGTCAGGACCGGAGGGCGGAGTCGAGCGTCCGGGCGAAGATCTTCGCCGGGAGGCCGCCACCGGTCACGGGGCCGTCACCGGCCACGTCTTCCATCGCCCGCTGACCCTCCGGAAAACCCACCCATACGCTGATGACGCAACACTCGCCCGGCGAGTAGCCGACGAACCATGCATCGCGGAAGTTGCTCGTCGTGCCGGTCTTGCCGGCAACGGCCACATTCGGACGAGCGGCCGCCGACCCGGTGCCGCTCGAGACGACCGCCCGCAGGGCTTGGTCGACGCCCGCGACGACGGCGGTATCGAACGCCCGACGACGCTTGGGCGGCTTCACCGTCAGGGACCGGCCCGAGGCGTCGACCACCGAGACGATGGCCGACGTCGACCGGCGCTCGCCCCCGTCGGCGAAGGTGAGGTAGGCATCCGCCATCTCGAGGGGGCTCACCTCTGCCGTGCCGAGGACCATCGACGGATACCTCGGGACCTCCGAGACCACGCCGGCACGTGAGGCGGCGTCGACCACGCGGTCCGGACCGACGGCGTCATCGAGGACCAGCGCGGCGAACGCCGTGTTCGCCGAGAGCGCCAGGGCGTCTCGGAGCGTGATCATCCCGTACGACTTCCCGCCATAGTTCCTCACCGTCCACGGCCCACCCCCGGCCCCGGCCCCCGGGAACACCGCGGAGGCCGGGGCGGCATAGACGTCGTCGAGTTTCTTGCCGGCCTCGAGCGCAGCAGCGAGGGCGAACGGCTTGAAGGACGAACCGGCGGGTCGGCCGCGGCCCCCGTACCCCCGGCCGACCGCAAGGTTGACCTGCGAGGACGACCAGGAGCGGCCTCCGACCATCGCCCGAACGCGGCCGTCGCGGTCGAGGACGACCACGGCAGCAGACGGAGCAGCGGGCGACGAGAGCACCCCGTCGTACGCGGCTTCCTGCGCCGCCCGCTGGGTGCGGAGGTCGAGGGAGGTGCGGACGCGCAGGCCGCGCCGGCCGACGGCGTTCGCGCCGTAGGTGTTCACCAGCTCGCGTCGTACGTAGTCCACGAAGAACTCCGAACCGGAGGCGCCGGACGCGTACCGCACTCCGCCTTTCGGCGTCGTCCGGGCCAGGACGCCACCCGGCCCGGTGAGCGGCACCGCTTCCGCGGCGCGCTGCTCCCTCTCGCTGATCACGCCGGTTTCGCGCATCGCCGCGAGAACCGACGAGCGACGACGACGGGCCGTCTCGGGATCACGCGTCGCATCGGTCGACTCCGGTCCCCGGATGAGCGCAGCCAGGTAGGCCGCTTCCGCGGTGGTGAGGTCCGAGGCCGGTTTGCCGAAGTAGGCGTCCGCCGCCGGACCGACCCCGTACGCGCCCCGGCCGAAGTACACCGTGTTCAGGTAGCGCTCCAGGATCTCGTCCTTCGAGAGGCGCTGCTCGATCTTCACCGACAGCGCCGCCTCCCGGAGCTTCCGCTTCAAGGTCGCCTGATTGCCGACGTAGACGTTCTTGACGTACTGCTGGGTGATCGTCGACCCACCCTGGCGCACCGAGCCGGACCGCAGCGCCTGCCACAGTGCACGCCCGATGCCGACCGGATCGACGCCGGAGTGCTCATAGAAGCGCCGGTCCTCGGCCGCGACAACCGCGTCACGGGCGATCGGCGCGATCTCCTCGAGCGCCAGCCGCTCCTCAGGGCGCCCCGTGATGACTGTGGCCAACCGGACACCGCGCGCGTCTTCGATGATCAACTGCTGCAGCGGAACGCGGGCCGCCGGAATGCCGGTCGAGAGCAGAAGTGCGATGAAGCCGAGCACGGCCAGCAGCACCACGGCCGCACCGAGCAGCACCAGGCGAAGCACGAGGCGACGTACCCGACGGATGCGGCGAGGCGACGAGGGCGGATCTCCGCCGATCTCCCCACGCCGACGGCCGACGGACTCGGCCGGCGTCGGAGGGTCCGCCCGACGACCTCGCGGGGAAGTCGGGAGGGTCGAAGCGGCAGCCAGCGCCTTCAGCCTGTCGCCGTGGAAGATGAGCCGCGGCCGAGGCGGAACATCCTGATCAGGTGGTTCCAGCGGCATTCGGTGCACACTTCGACGACGTAGCACGCGTAATCACCACGTTGCTTGGCGAACTGCTCGAGCTCCTTCACCTTCGTGATGCACCGGCCGAACGACGGAAGCCGCCCGCCGAAGACGTAGGAGACGGATACCAGCGCAGCTTCGTCGCAGATCGGGCAGGGGTCCGCGATCACCGCTCCAACGGAGACCGCGGCGCGGATGAGCTCGGGGTGCGCGTCGCACACATCACGCATGCCCAGCCGGCCCCGGCGGAACTCGTTCACCAGGTGGCGTCGGGCCAACTTGTACTCGATCGTTCCCGCCCGTGGATCGTCGGCACCTCGAAGGGCATTGGCGCGGAACGACACGTCGCAAAGGCTAGGCCGTCACCCGCACAACCCGGGCACACTCGGCCGTCCCGGAACATGCAAGGCCCGCAAGGCGCCAGACTCGTTTCATGTGGAATCTCGCTCTCGTCACCGGCGCATCCTCGGGCATCGGCGAGTCGTTCGTCCGACAACTCGCCAAGGCCGGAACCTCGGTCATCGTGGTCGCCCGACGCCGCGACCGCCTCGACGCGCTCGCCCGCGAGCTCGGCGGTATCGAGGTCTTGCCGGCTGACCTGGCCACCGACGATGGCGTGGCGGCCGTCGCGGCCCGGCTGGAGAAGGGCGACGTCGACCTGCTCATCAACAACGCCGGATTCGGCAACAACGGTCCCTTCCACGAACTCACCGACGTCAAGGCCGCCGACGAGATCCGCGTGAACGTGCTCGCTCTCGCCAGACTCACGCGGGCCGCGGTCGGTCCGATGGTGGCGAAAGGTGGCGGTGGCATCCTCAACGTGTCCTCCATTGCCTCCTTCCAGGCGGCACCAGGCTTCGGGAGCTACGCGGCGACCAAGGCCTTCGTCACCAACTTCACGGAAACCGTCCACGAGGACCTTCGTTCGACGGGCGTCAAGGTGACCGCGCTCTGTCCCGGGCTCACCCGCAGCGAGTTCCACTCGACCGCTGACATCGACGGCTACGACAGGTACCCGTCATTCATCTGGCAGACCGCCGACGAGGTCGCGGCGTTCGGGCTCAGGGCACTCGAACGAAACACCTGCGTCGCCGTGCCCGGTGCCCCGAACAAGGCACTCACCGGCATGACGAGCCTGCTGCCGCGCGCGGTGACGCGCCGCCTCGCCGGCCTCTCCAAGCGCTGACGGAGTTGTCGAGAACTACCTGTTCGACAGGGCCGCGCTGACGCGATCCAGGAACGCGCGACGGTCCGCGTCCGTTGCCCGGTCGTTGCCGTAGAACGCGATCCACGACGTCCGGCACCGGAGCCCGCACATCGAACGCATCCCGCGCAGGATCACCCGCTTGCCCGGCTCCCCCTGGACGGAGTTCATGAACTTCCCGGACCCGTGGGTCGTGACGACGTCGATCGAGGCGATGTTCGTGAGCCGCCCGCGAACCCGGCTCCCATCGGCCGGAACGTCGTAGGCGATCCCCTCCCCCCACACTCGGTCGAACCAACCCTTGAGGATTGCCGGTTGACCTCCGAACCAGGTCGGATAGACGAAGACCAACCCGTCCGCCCAGCGCAGGGCGTCGACATGCGGCGTGAGATATGTCCACGACGAGCACACGTCCCGGGTACGCCACTCCGCCCGCGACAGGCGGGCGTCGAAGTCGTCGGCGTAGAGGTCGAGCAACCGCACCTCGTGTCCTGCACCTTCGAGAGCCGCGACAGCCCGCTCGGCGACCGCCGCGCCGAAGCTCTCCGGAACCGGGTGGGCGAACACGACGAGCATCCGTCGCGGAAGCCGGCCCGCTCGCAGGAGCCGTCGGGTGCCGAGGGCCGTCACCGACCGCGCCGCGTTCACCGGGCACCGCTCATCGCGGTCCGGACAGCGGCGAGAAAGGCCTCGCGTTGCGCCGTCGTCGACCGATCGAGTGAGTACATCCCGAGCCAAGTCGTCCGACATCGCACCGGTGGCGCCAGCACGCGTACGCAGCGGAGGACGTTTCGGCGGCCGGCGTCGTTGAACAGTCGCATCGATATGCGCGATGAGCCGTAGGTCGAGATGCCCACGACGTGGCGCAACGAACCGAGGCCGGGCTTCACTTTGTTCGTCTTCGGGTCGAGCACGAACGAAACTCCCGGTACGAGGACCCGCTCGAGCCATCCCTTCAAGATCGCCGGCAGACCCCACCACCACGTCGGGTACACGAAGACGAGTCCCTCCGCATGGCGAACGAGATCCGCGTAGCGCTCGATCTGCGCGCTGAGGATCGGGGTGGCGGACTCATAGGCCCGTCGCTCGGCGGTGGACATTCGCGGATCGAAATCCTCGGCGTACAGGTCGATGAGGTCGACGTGATGGCCGGCCTCCCGGAGACCGTCAGCGGCGTTCCGGCAGAGGGCTGCCGAAAAGCTCTGTGGGTCCGGATGGGCGAACACGACGAGGTACCGCCTGGGGCGCCCGGCCGAATCGTCGGTCGCGCCGCCGACCTTCGGACTCCGTCGCATCGATCGGATCGACCGAAGCCTTCCTCCAGCACGAGCCATTCGGGCGTTGACAGTCCTTTCGGTCGACGGTGTCGTGCGAACCCGTCCTGCGGTCCCTTTCGTCACCGACCGTTTGCCCGACAGTCGACCCGCACGCACGAACGTCGGGCGCACCATCGTGGCCCGACGAGCGGCCGGGCGCAAGGACTTCGCGCCTCACCTCCCCGGTCGCTGGCCCGCCCACCACGCCTCGAGACGCTTCCGTTCCTCATCCGGACCGACTGGACCTTCGACCAAACGGACCTCGGCGAGCATCTTCAACGCATCTCCGACTTCGCGACCCGGGCCCATGCCGAGATGGTCCATGACGGCGGCCCCATCGAGGGACGGAGTCATCTCTAACCCCTCCGTTTCGTCGAGCCGGGTGATCGCCGCGCGGACGGCCGACGAGCGGTCATCCTCGCCCGAGGTCAATGCGAAGAGCAGTTGCGTATCCGACAACGACGGTCCGGCGCTGCGGACGAACCTCCGGACCGTTCTCGGCTCATCGTCGGACGGGAACTCCCCACGGAGCCGAAGGAGCGAGCGGACCCGCGTGCAATCCTCCTGGGAGTACCGGAGCGCGTGGGTCCACGTGTGGGCCACTTCGTCAGCGCGCGGATCGTCGCCGAGTGCGACCGCGAAAAGGGCGGCGAGACGGAGCCCGAGGTCGACCGGGGATCGCTCAAGAACGTCGCCAATCCGACGGATCAGCTCGTCATCGGTCAACGCAGATGCAAGTGGTCGCGCGAACACGCCGAGCAGCGACGTGTCGACCAGTAGGGCCAGCCCCGCAACCGGCCGTTCCGAAAGGAGCAGCTTGGAGAACTCGTCGCGGATCCGCTCCGCGGACACGATGCCCAACCGGTCACGGAGCCGTCGGATCGCGTCGAGAACCACCGGATCAGCGACCAGACCGTGGCCGGCGACGAACCGCGAGGCGCGAAGCATGCGAAGCGGATCATCGGTGAAGCTCACCTCCGGATCGAGCGGCGTTCGCAATCGCCCGGCACGAAGATCGGCGAGGCCGGAGAACGGATCGACGAGAACGGCGGCGCCCGGTGGCGACATCGCGTCGACGGCCATTGCGTTGACGGTGAAGTCCCTCCTCGACAGGTCGGCCTCGATGTCGAGCGAGTACTCGACCTCCGGTTTGCGCGACTCGAGCCCATAGGCCTCGCGACGATGGGTGGTGACCTCGTACGACCTGTCCGTGCCATCGGGCCCGGGGAACCGAGCGCCTATCGTGCCGAAGCGCTTGCCCTGCAGCCACATCGCCGTCGGACGCTGCGATCGCAGGATCGCTTCGACCTCGTCGGGCAACGCATCGGTGGTGAGGTCGATGTCGAGGTCCACGCGCTCGAGCCCGCGAAGACCATCGCGGACGATGCCACCGACAAGGAAGAGACGATGGTGAGCGCGCTCGAACGCCTCCGCCAGCGGCCTGATCTCCCGGAGGAGTGGATCGAAGGCCGACGCAAGCTCCCTCACCACCTCCATGGGACCGAAGGCTACGCCGCCCCGAACACCGCGCCCTGCCAGGGACGCCGTAACCTGACCGAATGCGAATCGGTGGAACCGGGGCCGGGCATGTCGTCCGCAGGGCCGGTCGGCGCCGAGGCGGCGTCACCGGTGGAAACCCCGGTGACGATGCGGGAACACGACTGGTCCGACGTGTGCGCGTGGGACGTGAGTTCGTCCGCCTCGACGAACGGCGCCGCAGCGCAGCGGTCACCTCCGTGACCATCGCATCAGACTCCACAGAGGCACTCTCCTCGCGTGCCATCTCGGAGACGCTGGGTTTGTACGAATCGCATATGCCCGACGTCTTCCGCACGCCCGCCATCACTCGTGCTGAGGCGTCGGGCTACGAGGAGTGCGGCTTCGAGATCGTCTCGGTGCTTCGTCTCCTGACCCACGATCTCGAACGCCTGCGCGAACTTCCCCGATCGGTCGTCCCGACAAGTCGTCCCCGGAGGTCTCGGATCGGCGAATGTGTGGACGTCGATCGCCGGGCCTTCGGCGTCGACCACTGCTTCGACCGTCTCGATCTTCTCGCCGCACTCGACGCGACGACGCGATCACGGCTGCGCGTTGTCTCCGCACGCCGCGAGACAGCGGCTCGCCAGGACCTCGCCGGTTTTGCGATTACCGGTCGCGCCGGACCGCGGGGCTATCTCCAACGCGTCGCGGTCGACCCGGCCCACGCCGGTGGAGGAATCGGAACGGCCCTTGTCGTCGATGCGCTTCGTTGGTGTCGCGCCCGCGGCGTGACGAAGGTCGTCGTCAATACCGGTACCGACAACGAACGAGCCCTGGCTCTGTATCGACGCCTCGGGTTCGTCGACACGCCGCTCGATCTCCTGCTGATGGAGCGCCGTGGGTAGGCGCCGGCGAGCGGCCGTCTGCGGGCTCCTGTCGTGCATCGCGTTCGGCGCGACCGCGACCGCGTCCGCGTCGACGACCTCCAGCAGGCCCGAGACCACGCCCACCGAGGCGGTTTCCGAACTTGCCCTCACCGCCCCAGCGACGAAGGGCGGACTCCTCGGCACGACCGGAACGCAGACAGGAAGCGTGGCAGACGTTGCCAACACCGATCCTCCGCGCACTGCGCCGATGATCCGTCTGCTCGCCCAAGGCCCGGTCGTGACGGAGGACGGCACGCTCCGTCTCGACTTCGCAGTGGAGTCTGCTGACACCCGACCGCTTCCCGCCGGGCTCGGCGTCGCCATCACCGTCCACCGACGCGCTCGCACACGAGCCCAGTTCCGATCAACGCTCTCCGGAGAGAATCTGGGCGCGGTACTCGGTCTGGTCACCCCGACCCCGGTCAGCAGCGATGGACGGACCGAGCAGTTCGTCCCGGTGGAACTGCGCGTCGGACCTCCTTCGCCGGCGTGCCCCACGTGCATCCGGCTCGACAACGACGGGGTTTACCCGGTCAACGTGGAACTTCGGAATCTTCGTACGGACGACGTCGTCGATCGCCTGACCACGCACGTGATCCGCACGACGAACGTCACGACCGAGCGACGCCGCCTCAAGGTCGCGTTGGTCGTCCCCCTGCACCTCGCACCGCTCGACGATCCAACCGAGCCGGTCGTCGCGACGCGGTCGTTCGTCGAGCGCGTCGAAGCCATGGCCGGACGGCCCCTCGTCCCGTTGAGCGTCGCCCCGACACCCGAAACCATCGAGGCGCTCGCCCAACGGCCCGACGACCCCCTCCTGACGCAGCTCCGCTTCGCGCTCGCCGGGCGCGAAGTCCTGGCCTCGCCCTACGTGCGCTGGTCCACCTCATTGTTCGACCGCGCCCAGCTCACCGACGAACTCGCGACGCAGACCAGGCTCGGGACCGACGTGCTTCGCAAGGTGCTGGGGATCGAGCCGACGCCCGGTGTCCTCATCGCTGGCGACCGAATCCCGTCAGCGGCCGGTGTGAGCCGCGCCGGCATCAACGTGGTGATCGCCGAGGCCGACGCCGTCCGGGCCTCCGCCGGGCAGATCTCGGCGGCGGGGGGACCCGTCCTGCTGAACCTCGGGGGCGAGACCCCGACACCGGCCAAGGTCACGCTCGTGCTCGACCGAGACATCGAGGGTGAACTGACCCGATGGCGTGATCCGATCCGACGGGGCGGCGAGGACGTCCTGCGCGCCCAGCACATCTTGGCCGACCTGACCATGCTCGCCGCCAGCCGGACGGCCCAGGGACTGGCGATCCAGATCCCCGAGGACACCCCTCAAGCAACGCTCGACGCGCTCCTCTCCGGTCTCGGCACCACGAACCCGATCATCGAGCCGGTCACGGTCAGCGATCTGGCCGGCTTGCCGCTGCAGACCCGCAGCGAGGTGCCCGAGGTCGTGTCGCGAGTCGGATCGGTGCCCGAACCCTCGAGCGAACTTCCCGCCGGGGACCTGCTCGCGATCACCGGTGCGCGCAGCCGGTTGACGGGGTATCTCTCGCTCTTTCCCGGCCCAGCGCCCGACGAGAGCGGACTCAGCCGGAAGGTCTCCCGACTGGTCGCCATCGACTTGATTGCAAAAGATCGGAGTCGCCGGATCAACCTAACCAACCGAGCCGTCGCCGAACTCTTGGGGCAGGTGCGGTTGTCGACGCCCGACCAGCTCACCGTGACGGCACGCAACGCCATCGTGCCGATCGGTGTGATCAACGACACGGGGCTCCCCATCCGCGTGTTCGTGACAGTTCGCAGTTCATCGGTGCGCTTACGGGATTCCGGAGTGGTCGTCGATGCCATCGGCACCACCGAGATACGTCAGCAGATCGACGTGCCGGCGCGCGTCGGTGAATCCGAAGTGGCCATCGAGACCCGCGGACCGGGATCGTTCTCGATGGTCGCCCGGCTGACCACCCCGGACGGTGTTGCGCTTGCGTCGGGACGGTACCGCCTACGCTCCACGGCCGTGAGTGGATTGGGTACGGTGCTCACCCTCGGCTCCCTCGTCGTGCTTCTCGTCTGGTGGTTCCGCTGGGGACGTTCCGCGAGTCGGAGATCACGTCAGCGGCACCCCGCAGGCCGACCGGTCGTCGAACGACGCGGGGGTGCGGATCGACGGTCCGGCGACCGGCTGGCCGACCTCGACGCGGCCGACGAAGCTCCGAAGCCGTCCGTGCACGCATGAGCATCGGACGTTCGACAGCGCTGATGGCCGGAGGCACCCTCGTCTCCCGCATCACGGGTCTCGCCCGGACCATCGTGTTCTTCTGGTTCGGCACCACGGCTTTGGCCGAGACCTACACGAAGGCCAACAACACCCCGAACATGATCTTCGAACTGGTCGTGGGAGGCGTTCTCTCGGCCACGCTCGTCCCCCTGTTCGTCGATCTCGCGCGTGGCGACAACGACCCCCGTCGGCGCGACGTCACCAATACCGGGGTGAACGCGATCGTGACACTGGTGTCGGTTCTGCTGCTCGGCGCCGTTCTCGTCGTCTTCGCCGCCGCTCCTGCGCTCATGTGGATCGTCTTCCGGCGCCCGGACGAGACCGTGCAGCGACAACTCGGAACCGACCTCCTCCGCCTCTTCGCCCCTCAGGTAGCGGTCTACGGCTTCGTCACGGTTGCGACGTCGATGCTGAACGCACGCCGGCGGTTCCTTGCGCCGATGCTTGCGCCGGTCCTCAACAACCTCGTCGTCATCATCGTATTGATATGGGCGCGTCGACTCGTCGTCAACCTCGTTCCCGACGAGAAGGTCCGCAACACCGATTCGCTGGCCACGCTCCGCGCCGTGGCCACCGACTTCCCCAGCCGTCTGCTGCTCGGACTCGGCACCACCGCCGGGGTGTTCGCGCTCGGCATCGCCCTCCTGGTGCCGTGGATGCGCAGCGGAGCTCGGGTCCAATGGCATTGGGACCCGCGCCATCCAGCGGTGCGGAGGATGCTGCGGCTCTCCGGCTGGACCCTTGGCTACGTCGCTGCCAACCTCGTCGCGTTGCAGTTCGTCGCCGGCGCATTGCCGGGACGCGGGGACTTCACCGCCTACACAATCGCCTACACCACCTTCTTCCTGCTCCCCCACGGCATCTTCTCCGTCTCGATCATGACCGCGCTCCAACCGGAGCTCTCCCTCGCCTACCTCGAACGCAAACGTGGCATCTTCCGACGGCATCTCACAGGCGGAATCCGGTCGATCCTGGCCATCACGATGCCGGCCACGGCCGGCTACCTGGCCCTTGCCCCGTCGATCATGCGCATCTTCGTGGTGGGCGACCTCACCGCGTCCGGGTCCCGTTTGGTGGCCGACGTGCTGCGGTGCTTCGCCGTCGGGCTTCCTGCGTTCAGCGTGTATCTCCTGCTGATGAATGCCTGCAAAGCGATGCTCGACACCCGATCCACATTCATCATCAACTGCGTCGAGAACGCGATCAACATCGTGCTCGCCGGTCTGTTCGTTCGACTCGGCCTCGGCGCACAGGGCCTCGCCGCAGCGTTCGCCTGTGCGTACATCCTCGCGGTGCTCCTCGCCGGGCGCCACGTTGCCCGACGAACCGGCGGTCTGGACATGTCGTCGCTCGTGCCGGCAACCGTGAAGATCCTCGGCGCCAGCGCCGTGATGGGCGTGGCGGTGTGGGCCACCGCCCGAGCGATCAACGCGTCGCTCGACGGCCGCCTGCCGCTGCTCGAGGTCGGGGTCAGCGCCGCGCTCGGTGTTAGCGTCTACGCCGTTCTCGGACGTGTTCTCGGGGTGAAAGAGATCGTGTCCGTGCTCAGCAGCGTCCGTCGACGTCTTCCGATGCCGTCATGACCCGCCCGCGGATCCCGTCACCTGCGCCCCGCTACCGTCATTTTCGTCTCCACCGAGGTACCGCCCAATGAGCAAGACCACGACCCTGCCGAGCACTCCGGAACCCCGCGAGAACGTCTGATGACGAACGTCCGAGTCGTCACCGACAGTTCCTGCGACCTCACCGCCGATCAGGTCACCCACACCGGGATCGTCGTCGTTCCCCTCACGATTCGATTCGGCGATGACGAGTTCGTCGACCGGCGTGATCTGACACCTCAGACCTTCTGGGCGAAGGTCGCCGCTTCGTCGACTCTCCCGGAGACCGCCGCCCCATCCCCGGGCGCGTTCGAAGCAGCGTTCCGCCAGGCCGCCTCCGACGGCTGCACTGGAGTGGTCTGCATCTGCCTCTCGTCCGCTCTCTCGGCGACGTATGCCTCGGCGTCACTCGCCGCCAAGACCGTCGCCGACATCATCGACGTGCGGGTGATCGACTCGCTTTCGATCACGTCCGGCCTCGGAACCATGGCGACCGCCGCGGCCGACGTTGCCCGGACGGGAGCAAGCCTCCACGACGTGGAGCAAGCGGCGCGGGCCAACATCGGTCACACCCGGGTGCTGGCTGCCCTCGACACCCTCGACAATCTGAAAAAGGGTGGGCGCATCGGGGGGGCGCAGGCATTTCTCGGCACTCTGCTCTCCATCAAGCCGCTCATCGACGTGAGTTCGGGGTCGGTGGTCGAGGCTGGCAAGCAGCGAACCCGCGCGCGGGCGCTTGCAGCCTTGGCCGACTTCGTCAAGGCCGACCTGGCACAACATGGCACCATCCGCGAACTCTCGGTCCGCCACGGCGACGCCAAGGACGTTGAAGCGATGCTTGCTTTGCTCACACCGCACATTCCACGAGACCAGATCTCGGTCGGCCAGATTGGTGCCGTGATCGGTGCTCACGGCGGGCCCGGCGTCATGGGGCTCACGTACGTCGTCACCTGAGCATGCTTACGACGTCGCAACGGTAAGGGAGCAGATCATCTGGGACGACAGCGAAGGCGGTGACGGCGTTCACGCCGCGGACAACCGACGGCGGGGCGCGGAACGCGACGTGGCACCCGGCGCGTCGATGAGCAGCGCCGAGATCGGCGACGTGCTCGGCGGCCGCTATCGCCTGACCCGTCCGATCGCCCGCGGCGGCATGGCCGAGGTGTGGGAGGCCGTCGACTCGACGCTCGATCGTGAAGTCGCGGTCAAAGTGCTCCATTCCCACCTCGCGGACGACCCTGGGTTCGTCTCACGTTTCAACCGGGAGGCGCGGGCCGTCGCCCGCCTTTCCCATCCGAACGTGGTGGCCGTCTTCGACACCGGCATCGACGCCATTCCGCAGGGTCGTCCCGGCGCCGGACTGCCCCGCGCGTTCCTGGTCATGGAGCTTCTCCGAGGGCACTCCGTGCGGATGCTCTCGCACCAAGGCGTGCCGTTGACCCGAGCGGTCTGGATCGTCACCGAAGCGGCCAAAGGCCTCGGGTACGCGCACCGTCAAGGACTGGTGCACCGCGACGTCAAGCCGGCGAACATCCTCGTGACCGATACGGGGATCGTCAAGGTCGTCGACTTCGGCATCGCCAAGCTCACCGAGGGCACGGACCGTCCCGGAGAAGACCTCACCCAGGCCGGAGCGATCCTCGGAACGGCGAAATACCTCTCACCCGAGCAGGTCGAGGGCGCCGAGATCGACGCCCGGGCCGACGTCTACTCGCTCGGCGTGGTGCTCTACGAATTGGTCTGCGGTCGGCCGCCGTTCGTCGGGAAGAACGATATGGGCACCGCCCTCCAACATGTGAAGGACCTACCCCCACCCCCGCGTTCGGTGCGCGCCGGCATCCCCCGATCACTCGAATCGCTGATCTTGCAGGCCCTCGCCAAGACACCCGAAGGTCGTCCCGCCGACGCGAACGCGTTCTCGCTCGCCCTCAGCGCCCTGGATCTCACGGCCGACGATGCCGCTCCGAGCCTTCGACGCACGCCCGACGATCAGACGCCGCCCGCCGGCGTCGGCCGACGTCCCGCTGTCGGTCGCTCGGACGATGACACGCGCTTCGATGGAGGGACCCGCGTGCAGCCCCCTCCCAGCCGCGGGGTGCAGAGCACGAATGCCGCATCGACCGCTTCCGGTGGGAGCGGCCGGCGCGTCATGGTTCGCCTCCTGCTTGCGCTGATCGCCATCGCCGGCGGTATCGGCGGCGGACTCCGCTTCGCCGAACGGTCCAAGACGACTGCCGCAACCCCCTTCACCATCGCCTCCATCAGGTCATTCGATCCGCTCGGCAACAACGAGGAGAACGACGACATCTTGAAGCTGGCGATCGACGGACGGGTCGACACCGCCTGGGAAAGTCGCGGCTATGGAACCCGAACCTTCGACGGCATCGATGGCGTCGGCGTCATCTTGGACCTCGGCGCCGACAGGACGGTTCGCTCGCTCGGCGTCAATTCCTACGACGAAGGCTGGAGTGGTGAGGTCTACGTCTCCAGCCGACCGGCGCCGTCGCTCGCGGAGTGGGGCCCGAGTGCCGCGGAGATCCGAAACGCCAACCGCGGTGACTTCAGCGTGAAGCTCACGCCGACCAACGGCCGCTACGTCCTCGTCTGGATCACCGATCTCGGACCGAAGCGCGGTTCCCTCTACAAGGCTGCGTTCAGCGAACTCCGGGTGTTCGGCTGACGCTCGTGGCGGATACCTGGAATGGCGAACTACCGCACTGAACCAGACGTCGTGCTCGTGGCCGCGGCTCAGCGCGGTGATCGTGACGCGCTCGATGTGCTCCTGCGCCGCCATCACGACCGGATCTTCGCCGTGTGCCGACGGGTCACGGGCAACGCCGCCGACGCTGCTGACGCCACCCAGGAGGCGCTCATGGCGATTGCGCGGGGGATCGGCCGGTTCGACGGGACGAGCGCCTTCACCACCTGGGCGTACCGGGTCGCCACGAACGCATCACTCGACGAGCTCCGCCGGCGCGGGCGCCGACCGCTCCCAACCGACGACGACGATCTCGCCCGTGCCGTCGGGACCGGTCCACGCCACGGTTCGTCGGCGACCGTGAGCGCCTCCGACGTCGAGGCAAGGGTCGACATCGACCGCGCGCTCGCCGGGTTGCCGCCTGAGTGGCGGGCGGCACTTGTCCTCCGCGATCTGTGCGGGCTGGACTATGCCGAGATCGCCGAGGTCCTCGCCATCCCGGGCGGAACGGTGAGGTCTCGCATTGCACGGGCAAGAGCCGCGCTCGCCCCGGTGCTCGCCGACCGGGTCGACCGGACCCCCGACAGGATCGATGACGGCGGTCACGCCGACCACGGGAACCACAACGCCGCTCCACGGCGTCCAAAGGACGTCCATGTTGAGTAACCATCGTTCCCGGCGCCACCCCGTCGTCCCCCACTCGGCCGCTCCCAGAGCTGGACACTGCCCCACCTCCGACCTATGACACCCGATCCGACTCCGCCGGGGACCCACCCCACCGACGCCATGTTGCTGTTCCTCGGCGACGTGAGGTCCGATGCCGACGCGGCCGGGCTGGTGGCGGAGTTGGGGCCCGACGAAGCAGCAGGGACGTTCACGGACGACGACCCGTTCGCCCCGGCGCTCGTCGCCGACGCCTGGAGCCACCTCGGAGCATGCGACCACTGTTCGGCGCGCCGGATGGCTCTGTTCGTCGAGTCGGCACCCGCCATCTCGTCCGTAGGGCTCGACGCCTACTTTGCGCCGTCAGCGGTGGCCCGCCGCGTCGGTGCCGCCGTTGCCGAGCTGGTGCCCGCGGCCGCCGCTGTGCCGGAGTCCCTCGTCCGGTCGGTCCCTCCGCGCCGGCGATGGTTCGCCGGACGCGGCGGGGCCGAGATCGGCGCCCCGTCGGGCCGAGGCGGAGCGGTCGCCCGCCCGTGGATCGCCGGCGTTGCCGTCACTGCACTGCTGCTCGCGGTGGGAGCGGCGTTCGCGCTGCGGCCTCGAACGACGGAGCAGTCCGCCGTCGGCACGGTTCCCCCGCGTGTCGAGACGGCCTCCCCCAGCGACACCAACGCGCCTGAGACGCGGGTGAGCGCAGAGACGGAAGCCTCGGCCGGAAACGAGGCGGCCCTGACGGCGGGTGCGATGGCGGACGAGCCGGCGGCGATCGCCCCGTCGATCGGGGGCGCCCCGGCCGCAACGCCCAACCCGAGTGCCGACCCGGCGGCGGCCGCAGACGCGGCTCCCGTTTCCCCCGCGCCGGAGGCCACCCCGGGCAGGTCAGCCAGCCCCCCGGCGGCGGCGAGCCCGGCACGCGCCTCGTCCAAGACCGCGTCGGGGTCGGCCGACGCCGTCATCGCTGAGGCAAACCCGGTCCAGCCCCAACCGGCGAAGAAGAAGGCGCCTGCCCCACCCCCCGTCGCGTCAGCGGCTGTCGCTGCCGCGCCCCCGGCCGGAGGTTTCGAGCAACCGACGGCGGCGGCCGATCTCGGCACGTTCACCGACGTCCAGAGCGCCCTCGACCGCTTCGGCCTACGAGTAACGCCTGTCGTTCCTGCAGATGGGGCCTCCACCCAACTCGGACAGCAGCCGCAAACGGCGAACACGGCGAACCCCGCCGCGGCCGTGGTCCCGTCCACGGAGCCCGTCGTCTGCCCGACGGTCAAGGGGTCGCCGCGTCTCGACGCCCACATCGTCGATCGTCCCGTGCTCATCGTCCGCATCGCCGACGCAACTGCCGACGTCGTCCTCGACGCCACCACGTGCGCAGAGATCGCGCGCCGGCCGGTTTCGACCACGACGGTGCCCGCCGGTTGACGCGGCGGGCCGCGGCGTCGCCGCCACCCCGGCAGAGCCCAGTACGATCCCCGGTGTGAGCGAACAGCAGCAACCGAACGGCGATTGGGCGTCCCAGCTGGTCGATCAGCTGGAGGGATTCGTCCAGGCGATCACCTCGAAGACGACCCAGCCATTGCGAACGGTAGCTCGGGCGATCGTCTATGCCGTGTTCGTGACCGGCCTGGCAATTGCGATGCTGCTGTTGTTCACGATCGGAGCCGTCCGCGGCCTGACGAACCTCGTCGGCGGGCGGGCGTGGCTGGCCCACACGATCCTCGGCGGAATCTTCGTCCTCGTCGGGATGTTGCTCTGGCGCAAGCGCCGCGTACGCGCCTGACCCCACCTTCCACCGCACCCGCCACGCCGGCGGCCAGCCGCCGAAGCGGTCCGCTATCCAATGCCTCCAGGAGTTCCCATGTCCCCGTCAGCAGTCCGTGATGTCATCATCATCGGTTCCGGCCCGGCCGGCCTGACCGCGGCGATCTACACCGCCCGCGCCAGCCTCAAGCCGCTCGTGATCGAAGGTGAGATCAGCTCGACCGGCGATCAGCCCGGTGGACAGCTGATGCTCACCACCGAGGTCGAGAACTTCCCCGGATTCGAACACGGCATTCAGGGCCCCGAGCTGATGATGACCATGCGAGCGCAAGCCGCCCGCTTCGGGGCCGAGTTCCTCACCGCCAAGGTCACTTCGGTCAGCTTCGACGTCCGACCATTCGTCGTCCACGTCGGCGAGGACGTCTACGAGGCGAACAGTGTCATCGTGTCGACAGGGGCACGAGCCCTCATGCTGGGCGTCGAAGCCGAAACCCGTTTGCTCGGCCACGGTCTGTCGACCTGCGCGACCTGCGACGGGTTCTTCTTCCGGGGCCAGGAGATCGCCGTCGTGGGCGGCGGCGATTCCGCCATGGAGGAGGCCATGTTCCTCACCAAGTTCGCCTCGAAGGTCACCGTCGTCCACCGGCGTGACTCGCTCCGCGCATCCAAGATCATGGCCGAACGGGCCATGGCCAACCCGAAGATCGAATTCGCCTGGAACAGCCAGGTCGTCGACCTCGTGGGCGACGTCAAGCTCGAAGCCGCCGTGCTCGTCGACACCAGAACCGGTGAGCAGCGGACCCTTCCCGTGACCGGATTGTTTGTCGCCATCGGTCACGTCCCGAACACGGATCTGTTCAAGGGACAACTGACGATGGACGATGCCGGCTACCTGCTCACCGAGGGGAAGTCGTCGCGGACGAACATCGGAGGCGTGTTCGCGTGCGGAGACGTCCAGGACCACACCTATCGTCAGGCGATCACCGCCGCTGGATCGGGCTGTACCGCGGCGATCGATACCGAGCGCTACTTGGAGAGCCTGCACGCCGTCTGATCGATTCTGGGGCGTTTGCGGGCCGGGGCACACTGACGCACCGGTCGAACCGCCCCGGATCGGCTGTACGTGGAATCAATTGCCCTGCGTGGACGTTGCCACCGATGCAGTCGTCACAGCTTCGCCGGCACCGGCAGGATCGGCGACTGACGTACGCACCCTTCAACCAAAGCGAGAACCCGACCATGGCCGCTGGCATTGTCACCCTTTCCGACAGCACGTTTGACGAGACCATCGGCTCGTCCTCCACGCCCGTCCTCGTGGATTTCTGGGCGGAATGGTGCGGCCCGTGCAAGATGATCGCCCCTGTTCTGGAAGAAATTTCCAAGGAGCAAGAGGGCCGAGTCACCATCGCCAAGCTGAACATCGACGAAAATCCTGAGGCGGCACAGCGCTACGGCGTCATGAGCATTCCCACGTTGCTGCTTTTCAAAGACGGCGAGCTCACCCATCGAACGGTCGGCGCGAAGGGCAAGATGCAGCTGATGAACGAGCTCGACCCGCACCTCTGAGCCCCGGTTTCGCGCTGACCGCGAACACCACCACCGACACGGCGGCGTCTCGGGCATCACGGCGGACGCCCGTGCCGTTACCGGCAGTGACCGAGTTACTCCCCGTTCGGCGCTGTCGGCGTCGCGATCAGGCGAGAGATCCGCTCGAGGTCGGCAAGGTCGGCAAACTCGATCGTCATTCGGCCCTTGCGGCCTTCCGACAACTCGATGCCGACGCGGGTGGCCAGCAGATCCGCCAGGACCGACTCGAGTTCGAGCAGGCTGGCGGGCTTGGCAGAAGCCTCCTTCGCCGTGGACGCTCCGGCAGGCCGCTTGGCGGCACCGCTCGAGCGGCTGCCCTCGCGTAGGCGCACGGCCTCTTCGACGGCGCGAACGCTCAGTCCTTCCGCAACCACGCGTCGCGCCTGCATCTCCTGAAAGGCCTTGTCGGAGGTCCCCAGCAACGCACGTGCGTGTCCGGCTGAGATCTGTGCGTCCATGATGAGCCGCTGGATCGATGGTGTGAGGTTCAGCAGGCGGAGCGTGTTGGTGACCGCGGCGCGGCTACGACCCACCCGGCGGGCTACGTCATCATGGGTGAGTGAGAAATCGTCGATGAGCTGCTGATACGCCGCCGCTTCCTCGATCGCATTGAGGTCGACCCGGTGCAGGTTCTCCACTAGTGCCTGCTCGAGCGCCTGCGTGTCTTCGGTCGCCCTGATCACCGCGGGGATCACGGTCAGCCCGGCGCGCTGCGAAGCTCGCCACCGTCGCTCTCCGGCGATGAGTTCGTACTGTCCATCGCTTGCCGGCCGAACAAGAATCGGCTGCAGAACGCCAAGTTGTCTGATCGAGGCCGTCAGCGAATCCAGCTCGTCGTCGGCGAAGGCTTGACGGGGCTGGAACGCATTCGGCCGTATCGCCGTGATGGGCAGTTCGCGAAACAGCGCAGAGCCGTCGACGTCCTCGCCTTCTCCGCCGGTTGTGCTCGTGCCGGATGGGGGGATGAGCGCCCCGAGACCTCTACCGAGTCCGCTTTGTCGCGCCACCGCTGATCTCCTTTGCTAGTCCCCGATACGCGATCGCCCCACGCGACCCTGGATCGAAGGTGGTGATTGGTTGACCGAACGACGGCGCCTCCGAGAGGCGTACGCTCCGCGGCACAATGTGGCGGCACACCCGTTCGCCGAAGTGCGCCTTGACCTCCTTGATGACCTGATCGGCCAACTTGGTCCGCGCGTCGTACATCGTGAGGATAATGGCGCTGATATCAAGCGTCGGGTTGAGGTTGGCCTGCACGAGATTGACATTGCGCAGTAACTGGCCGAGCCCTTCGAGCGCGAAGTACTCGCACTGGATGGGCACGATCACCTCGGTGGCCGCCGCCAACGCATTCACCGTGAGCAATCCGAGGCTCGGTGGACAATCGATGAAGACGAAGTCGAAGTCCTCGACGACCCGATCGATTGCCCGTTTGAGACGAAGCTCCCGGCTGAAGGCCGGCACGAGTTCAATCTCGGCGCCCGCCAAGTCGATCGTGGTGGGGACGACAAACAGATTCTTCGTGGCGGTCGCTTCAACGGCATCCTCCATCGGCGTGTCCCGCAGAAGGACGTCGTACACCGATGAGGCCAACGTCCGAGCATTGATGCCGAGTGCAGTGGTGGCGTTGCCTTGCGGGTCAAGGTCGACGACCAGCACGCGATAGTCGAGTTCAGCGAGGGACGCCGCGAGATTCACCGCCGTGGTGGTCTTCCCCACACCGCCCTTCTGATTGGCAAGAGCCGCAACCCGAGGGAACGGGCGGGCAAACGAATGCGGAGTAGCAGGTGCCGTGGAGGCGGGCATGCGATGACCTCGGGAAGTCGGTCGGTCGGGTGTGGCCGAAAGTTGCGGGTTTCACGTGAAACGCCGTCGCACCATCGTCGCCGTTCCGCACCACAAGGTCAAGGACCCTCGGAGACCGCCCACCTGGTGCCGTCACTGCAGGGTCTGGACGTGAACGATCGTCAGCATCACCCGCGGCCTGCCGCGAACGCCGACGTGATGCCGACAATCGGGCGTTCCACGTGAAACACCGAAGCGGAACTCGGCGACACAACGGACCCTGCAGAACAACGACCCGTCAGAACAACGGAGACTTCCCTGGAACACCGACCGCCCGCGGGTACTTGGGAGGACAAGGGTGTTCCTGCATGGCCACGAAGAAGCGGAAAGCCGCTGGCGCAAGGACGATACGGGCCATGCCGAGTTCGGCCAGGGCGGCGTCGGACCAGCGGTCCGGTCCTTCGGGCGGTTCCGACACGACGAGCAGACCGCCCGGTCGGAGGAACCCTGCAGCACACTCTGCGGTGACCGCCGGCGCAGCAAACCCGCGGGCGACGACGAGGTCGCACGAGCCGCGTAGATCGGAGCGTCGTGCGACCAGCTCAGCGCGATCCAGCACGACCTCGGTCCTCTCCGCCCAACCCAGCCGGACCAGCACGTCACCCAAGGTGCCCATGCGGCGCCGGTGACTGTCGACGAACAGCCACTGTGAATCAGGCCAACGATCCGCAAGAACGAGCCCCGGAATCCCGCCACCGGCTCCGAGGTCGACGACACGCCCCCGGAACCCAGCGTGGGCCGACGGGCCGACGGGTGAGGTCACCAACTCGAATGCGTCGCCGAATCCGTGGCTGTGGTCGACATGGGTCTGGAGGGGCCCCGGGCCCAGATAGCCGAATGCCCTCGCCTGGGCGAGGGCATCGAGAACTCCCGGTGACGCGCCGGACAGACGCTCCTCCTCGGGCATGTCGGCGGGAGTGGTCACGCCGGAGCGAGCACGACCCGCCGGAAGGGATCTTCACCTTCGGAGTGGCTCTCCACACCGTTGATCGTCCCGGCCGTGTCGTGAACGACCTTGCGGTCCATCGCGCTCATCGGCTCGAGCACCCGTCGCTCCCCGGAGGACTGCACTTCAGCGGCGACCTTGTGGGTGAATGCCTCCAGTGCGACACGCCGACGTTCGCGGTAGCTCGCCACGTCGAGGAGCACGCGCACGTTGGTCTCACCGACCTGGTGGAAGATCACCGTTCGGAGCAACTCTTGAGCGGCCTGCAAGGTCTGCGCCTTCGGTCCGATGAGGACGCCGAGTCCGGAGGGATCCCCGGCAATCCGGAACTCCAGGTACGGGCCCTGCACACCGGTCGTCACTTCGGCTTCCACACCGAAGGCGCCAAGGAGACCCTCGAGGAACGTGATGCCGGCGGCGCTCACGGCGTCGAGTTCCTCCTTGCTCGACTCGCTCGGGGCCGGGCGCGGGGTGCGGGCGCGCGGTGCACGAGGTTCGCGGGTTTCGCGATCGGCTGATTCCGCTGCAGCCGGGCGGGCGGCGCGGGCGCGGGGGCGGGCTGCGCGCTCTTCGTTCTTGGGCCTCGGCGACGTGGGGCGAACCCGGGCGCGGACCCGGGCCTCACCGCGAACTCGACCGAACAGCCCCGCCTTCGCCTCTTCCAGCACCTCGACGTCGGCATCATCCTCGGCAACGCCGAGTTGCTCTAGCGCCAAGGCTGTTGCCTCCTCGACGGTCTTCCCTGTGACTTCGACCCACTCCATGATCAACGACCCTTCTTCTTGCTAGACGGCGCCTTGGAGGCACCTTTCGAGTTGGCTTTTGCCGACTTGGTCGGCAGCACCGGCGACGTCGGCGACGGCTTCGTCGCCGGACGCTTGGTTGGCGCGTTGCTCGTGGCGGTTCCAGCCGAGGATGCCCCCTTGGCTTCGATGCTCTTGGCTTCCACCGCCGCAGCGAGTTTCCCGGCGGCCGAACGGGGGCCGGCAAGCTCACCCCGTTTGGGCTTGACATAGGGCGCCGCACCGCCTGCCGCCACCGGCTTGGGGTTGGTCTTGTTCAGGACTTCCTGCTGGACGAGTGTCCAGATGTTCGATGCAAGCCAGTAGACGACAAGGCCCGTCTGGGCCTGGAAGCAGAACAGGGCAAAGCCGACCGGCAGGATCTTCATGATCTGCTGCATCTGCGCTGCTTGCGCAGTGGTCGCGGGATTCAGCTTGTTGGCGCGGATCTGCTGGGCAAAACCGGTCGCAGCGATGCCGAGCACCATCAACAGGTACGGAAGGCGGGTGCCGAAACCACCGGAGACGCTCGATGCCGATTCCGCCAAGTTCAGACCGAAGGACTTCAGCTTGCCTCCGCCTTCGATGATGGCCCGATACATCTCGGTGTTCTTCGCCAGATGGCGGGGCGTCGGCACCTGCACCTGCAACCACGAGAGGCTGCCGGTGTTGGTCAGACCGCGAATGACCTGGTAGAGACCGAAGAACACGGGGAACTGGAGCAACAGGGGCAGGCATCCCGCCGCAGGGTTGATCTTCTCCCGACGGTAGAGGTCCATCATCTCGGCGTTGAGCTTCTGCTTGTCCGACCCGTGCTCGGCTTGAAGTTTCTTCACTTCGGGCTGCAATCGGGCCATGCCCTGCATCGACCGCGTCTGTTTCAGGGTGAGGGGAAACAGCAGGAGCCGGACCACCACCGTGAGAAGGATGATCGCCATCCCGTACGAATTGGTTATCTGGTAGAAAAAGGCAAGGACGGATCCCAGTGCGTCGATCACGACGCCCTCCTCGGATGGTTGGTGGTGCCGGCGAATGGGCCGGCTGAGCGTGTCGGGCGACGCGGAGAACGATCCGTCGATGACCGTTCTGGCTGGTCAAACCGGTGATCACACCGGTGGTCAGAACATGATGTCGGGGGTTCCGGTACTGGATCGAACCCCGAACCGCCTCCCGGTCGGCAGCGTCCGATCCGGCGGATCGCCATCCAGGAGCCGCGAAGGGCACCGTGCATCTCCAGCGCATCGACGGCGTAGGCCGAGCACGTGGGCAGGTAGCGGCACGGCGAGGGCCGCCCGGCAAAGAGCCTTCGGTAGCCGTGAACGGCCAGGAGAAGGCCGCGCGTCGGCCACGACACCCGCCGCGGCGGGGGCGGGATCACGGGGCGCCGCCTGCGGCAATGCTCTGTCGAGCAATCCGGAGCGTGACTTCGGCGACTGCCGAGGTGAGTTCGGACCAGGTGCACGCTTCGGCGGGTGCCATGACTCGAACCAGGACGTCACCCGACGGCATCGCGGCGGCGTGCACAACAAAGGCCTCGCGGAGCCGACGACGAACGGTGTTTCTCTGCACCGCGTTCCCGGCGGACGTCGGAATGGCATACGCGACGCAAAGGCCGGCGTCGTCGGAACCGGTCGACCGCGGGGACCACGTCACGTTGAGTGGGCCGGACCGGGCGCGAACACGCGACCGCGAGAGGGTGCGGAAGCGGCCCGGGCCATGCACGCGGCCCAGCCGGCGCGGTGGCGCTGACAGGGCTGGGGTGGGGTCGAAATGAGCGCCAGACAAGGTCCGGCTCCTCCGAAGAACGGGTGTCGGATCAGGCCGACAGCTTGGAGCGACCCTTGGCCCGACGGGCCTTGAGGATCGCCCGGCCGCCGGCGGTGGCCATGCGAGCACGGAACCCGTGCTTCTTGGAACGGCGACGGTTGTTTGGTTGGAATGTGCGCTTCACGACGAGAACCTTCCGGTCGCCGCACCGGAGGCGGCAATTGAACCTTTCCAGGATAGGGGCTACGGAACCCCCTCCCGGACACACCGACCCCGTTCGTGGAAAACCGGTCCCCCGACGGGCCAACGCCCCCCGCTGCAGGTCGGTTGGGACGGGCGCGCCCGACGTACGCGACTGCTAGCGTCACGTGCCCTTTCCCCAGCGCAGAACTTCCCCGTTCGGCCGGTGTGCTCCTGCACCGGGGTCATACGTACACCTAGTTTCCACACCTGTGGATAACGTTGTGGAGTAACCGAGGACAACGTAGGAAACCATGGCTGATGAGGCTGCATATCCCTGGGAGGTCGTGAGTGACCGGCTCCGCCGGGCGCTCGGTGATGCGGCATGGGGCGCCTATTTCAGCGACGCGAGGGTTCTCGTGTTCGATGATCACCGGATGGTCCTCGCGGTCGGTCACGCCTTCGTGAAGGACCGCATCGAGCAGCGGTACCTCGAGGCCCTCCGTGAGGCGGTCAACGCCGTCACCGAGACCTCCACCGTCGTGTCGATCGAGGTGATGGCCAGGTCGGAACAGGCGCAACCGACTTCCTACACGGCCGACGACATCTTCCGAGCCAACGATCGGGCGGTCGTCGAACCCCCGCCACCCGACGGCACGAAGGTCGCTTCCGCGCCGGCGGCTGAAGACCCTCGTGACCACGGCACGATGCTCAACCCGCGCTACACGTTCGCCGACTTCGTCCAGGGCACCAACAACCGCTTCGCCTGCAACGCCGCCATGGCCGTGGCGGAGAAGCCGGCGCGGTCCTACAACCCGCTGTTCATCTACGGCGATTCAGGCCTCGGCAAGACCCATCTCCTCCAGGCCATCGGGCATTACGTCCAAGAGATGTATCCGCAGAGCAGGGTGCGATACGTCTCGTCGGAAACGTTCGTGACCGAGTTCGTCGATGCCATCCGCACCAACACAACGAACTCGTTCAAGCGGCGGTACCGCGACGACTGCGACGTGCTCCTCGTCGACGACATCCAGTTCATGGAAGGCAAGGAAGGCACCCAAGAGGAGTTCTTCCACACGTTCAACTTCCTGCACCAGTCCGGACGCCAGATCGTGCTCTCAAGCGATCGACCCCCGAAATCGCTGGCCACCCTGGAAGATCGGCTGCGCAGCCGGTTCGAATGGGGGCTCACCACCGACGTGACGCCGCCCGACCTCGAGACGCGTCTTGCCATCGTGCGCAAGAAGGCCGAACGCGAGCGCATGACCGTGCCGATCGACGTGCTCACGTTCATCGCTACGCACATCACCGACAACATCCGTGAGCTCGAGGGCGCGCTCAACCGGGTGTGCGCCTATGCCGGACTCAATCGCGAACCTCTCACGCTCGCCCTTGCGGAGCAGGTGCTCTCCGACCTCCTCACCGGCAACGAACCCCGTCCCGTGACCGCCAAGGCCATCCTCGACGCCACAGCCGAGATGTTCGGCTTCGCCATCGCCGACCTGATCGGCCAGTCGCGGCGCCGCCCGTTGGTCACGGCGCGCCAAGTCGGCATGTACGTCTTCCGCGAACTCACCGACTTCAGCTACCCGATGATCGGGCGTGAGTTCGGTGGGCGTGACCACACCACGGTCATCCACGCCGTGGAGAAGATCACCGAGCAGATGAAGGAACGCCGGGCGATCTTCGATCAGGTGAACGAACTGGTCCGCGTCATCAAGACAGGCGCACAACATCGTGGCTGAGCGGGATCGAACCGCCCTTTTCGCACCGTGGACAACCCGGTGGACAACCCCAGCCATCTGGGGATTTCGCGAATCTCTTCCACAGGTGTCATCGAGCGCAAGACGGCGTCGGGGGATTCTGTGGATGACCGACACGCGAGGCCAGGGCCGCGACCAGCCCATTCATCAGTTGTCCACAATCCACAGGACCTACAAGTCCTACAACATTCTTCTCTCTTTCTTTTCTCTTTGTATGGGCGTGCAACGCACAGCCATCAGGTCGACAAACATGGCAGCCGCACGTCACCGACGATGTCCGCCGAGCATGTCCTTCCACCAACCACTACCCACATTTGATCCTGTTGAAGCGAGGCCGCTGTGAAGTTCCGTTGTGAGCGCGATGTGCTGGTCGAGGCGTTCTCGGCTGCTGCTCGAGCGGTTGCCACCAGGGCGGCCCTTCCGGTGCTGTCCGGCGTCCGGGTCGGTGTCGACGGGGCAAATCTGACCCTGGCCGGAAGCGACCTCGACCTGACCATCGAGTCGTCGGCCACGGCCCAGGGCGAACGCGACGGTGCAGCGGTGCTACCCGCCAAGCTCGTGGCCGACATCCTGCGAGCCCTCGAACCGGGCGCGGTCACCGTGACCGTCGATGGCGAGAGCGCCGAGATTCGCGGCGGACGGTCGGTGTTCTCGGTTCGCACGCTGCCCGTCGCGGAGTTCCCCCGTCTGGGCGGAGCGCAGCCCGGTGGCGTCACGATCGCGTCGTCGGCCCTGGCCGATGCCATTCGCCAAGTCGTTCCGTCGGCCAGCACCGACGATTCGCGGCCGATTCTCACGGGCGTTCTGCTGACCGCAGAGTCCGGAGGCCTCCGTCTGGTCGCCACAGACTCGTACCGGCTGGCCGTTCGTGATCTTCCGGGCACCACGGTGCTCCAGGAAGGCCAAAGCGTGCTCGTTCCGAGCCGTGCCCTCGCCGAAGTTGCCCGGGCCCTCGGATCCGGTTCCGAGGTCACCCTGCACCTGGGTGACCGAGAAGCCACCTTCGCCGTTGGTGGGGTGAGGATCACCACCCGCCTCATCGAGGGTCAGTACCCGCCCTATCGCAACCTCATTCCGGCGCAATTGCCCAACACGCTCACCGTGTCACGCGCCGCCCTCCTCGATGCGCTCCGCCGTGTTCGTCTGCTCGCCAAAGACGCCACCCCGGTCCGACTCAAGCTCTCGGGCGAGGGTCTCGAGCTGGTGGCGATCACCCAGGACATCGGTCAGGCGAACGAGGACGTCGAAGCGACCTACGCCGGCGCCGACCTCACGGTCGCGTTCAACCCCGAGTTCTTGATGCGCGGAGTGGAGTCGGCGGAAACCGATATGATCACCCTCCAGACCACCGATCACCAGAAGCCGGCAGTGATCAGGCCTGTCGGCAACAGCGAGTACCTCTACCTGCTGATGCCTGTCCGGGTCTCCTGAGCAAGCGCGGAGAGGCCGCGGTCCCGGGCAGCGTGCCGGATGCGTCTCGATCGAATCGAAGTACGGGGCTTTCGGAGCTACATCCAGGCTGATCTCGAGCTCGCGCCAGGTCTGACGGTCCTCCTCGGTGCGAACGGGTCGGGGAAGACGAATCTTCTCGAGGCGATCGGCTTCCTGGCCAGTCTGTCGTCGTTCCGCGGCGCACCGACGGAGGCCCTGGCCCGGGTGATCGGACAAGTGACCGACACCGCCGTGATCCGGGGGTTCGGCGAGGCGGGGACGAGACGCCTGGAGATCGAGACCGAGATCGCGCCGGGTCGCCGGAATCGGACACTCGTCAACAAGCAGCCCCTCTCCCGGACACGCGATCTCACCCGCACCTTCTCGGTGAGCGTGTTCAGCCCTGATGACCTGATCCTGGTCAAAGGGGGTCCG
Source organism: Acidimicrobiia bacterium (assembly GCA_031423635.1). GTDB lineage: Bacteria > Actinomycetota > Acidimicrobiia > Acidimicrobiales > JANYDT01 > JANLQX01. Next base: position 37,063 of record JANPFX010000203.1, read on the forward strand.
GCCGAGCGGCGCAACTACCTCGATGAGCTCGCCGGGCGTCTCCACCCCCGGAACGAGGCGCTGCTGGGCGACTACGACCGTGTCCTTCGCCAGCGAAATGCCCTGCTGAAGCAGAGCGCCGGTCGGCTGGACGCCTCTGGTGCCCTGACGCTGGACGTGTGGGACGCCAAGCTCGCTGCTCTGGGCGAGGCGGTGGGTGTCGTCCGAGCGGATCTGGTCGAGCGGCTGGATCCGCTGCTGCTGCGGGCGTATGCCGACATCGCCGACCGACCGGCGCAGGTCGGCCTGCGTGTTCGTCCGTCTTGGTCGGGTGCGCTGGCTGAGGCCCTGGCCGCCGGCCGCGACAATGACGTTCGCCGGGGGCTTTCCCTCGTCGGGCCGCATCGCGACGACGTGGAAGGTTGGGTCGAGGGCCGTCCGTCGAGGACCCACGCCTCCCAGGGCGAACAACGGACGCTGTCGCTCTCCATGCGCCTCGCCGGGCATCGTCTGGCCGCCGACGTGCTCGAGTCGACCCCGCTCCTGCTGCTCGACGACGTCTTCTCCGAGCTCGACCCCGTCCGAAGCGATGCCCTGATCCGGCACCTTCCTGCTGGTCAGGCGGTATTGGCGACGGCGGGGGCCCTTCCTGGGGCGGCCCAGGTCGAGCGGATCGTGCAGGTCCGGCGCACCGATCGCGAAGGGTCGGTGCTGCTTGGGGAAAACCCTGTGGAAACTGTGGATAGCAAGCGCGCTGATCTTCTCATCTCTCGAGCGGATGGCTGAGATGGCCGACCGGTATCCCCGAAAAAAGGGCGGCGATCCTCTCAGCCCCCTGCCGGCCGGCATCCGCTCGGTCGGGTCGTCGCTGGGCGATGTGGCGAACCGCCTCGGGCTCGCCGCGCCCCGCACGCTGCATCAGATTTTCGCCCAATGGTCCGAACTCGTGGGCGAACCTCTCGCCACCCACGTGAAGCCCACGTCGATGCGAGATGGCGTACTACGGCTCCGGGCCGACGAGCCGGCCTGGGCGGCGCAGGTCGGCTACCTGGGGACCGACCTGGTGGCCCGGATCAACGACCGCCTCGGTACGGTTGTGGTGGTCGAACTGGTGGTGTCCGTGCGCGGCATCAGACCTGCCGCGCGCACCCGGGGAACCGGTTCGTAGCCGGCCTCACGCGTCCATTCGTGAGCTTCGTCCGGCGCGCGTGGTCGGAGTGCGCGATTCCCGCCGGAAATCGCCTGGAAGAGGCGGGATTCCGCGGTTTCTGTCCGACCCCCTCTGGTAGGATCACAAGGCTGAAATTCCCAGTATTTCCGGCGTTGTTCCGGCGTTCGTGACCGATTCGTCTGCCCACGCGGACCGCCTCCCCTGACCGGTCACCCGCCGTGCAGGCGCCGCCCGCCACACCTGAGTTCGAGGACGTTGATGACTGCAGAAAACACCAAGGGTTCGTCTGACTACGGGGCCAAGGACATCACGATCCTCGAAGGTCTCGAACACGTCCGCAAGCGCCCGGGCATGTACATCGGTTCGACCGGGATCACCGGTCTTCACCACCTCGTCTGGGAGGTCGTCGACAACTCCGTCGACGAGGCGATGGCCGGTTACGCCACCCGGATCGACATCACGCTCACCGCCGACGGTGGCTGCCGGGTCGAGGACAACGGGCGGGGCATTCCCGTGGATGCCCATCCCGACCCGAAGATGGAAGGCCGTTCTGCCGCGGAGATCGTGCTGTCCGTGCTCAACGCCGGCGGCAAGTTCGGCGGCGAGGGCTACAAGGTCTCGGGCGGGCTCCACGGCGTCGGCGTCTCGGTGGTCAACGCCCTGTCGGCGAGGCTCCACGCGGTGATCGACAAGGGCGGCAATCGCTACGAGGTGGAGTTCCACAACGGCGGTCAACTCAAGAGCAAGCTCACCGAGGTCGGCAAGGCCCCCCGCGGTCGAACGGGCACCGCAGTCACGTTCTGGCCTGACCCGACCATCTTCGAGACCACCGACTTCCGGGCCGAGACACTCCTCGAACGGTTCCGGATGATGGCGTTCCTCAACGCCGGCCTCGAGATCCGCTTCACCGATGAGCGGCCCGACCACGACCGCGAGGGCGACGGCAAGCCGGATCAGCAGGTCTACCGCTACGCCGACGGGCTGAAGGACTTCGTGAAGCACCTGAACGCGTCGAAGGAGCCGTTGTTCTCCAAGGTTCCGGCGTTCAAAGTCGTCGACGAGGACGGCGTCGGTGAGGCCGAGGTCGCGATGCAGTGGAACACCGGGTACTACGAGGGTCTCCACGGCTTTGCCAACGGCATCGCCACCATCGAGGGCGGAACGCACATGGAGGGCTTCAAATCGGCTCTCACCGCCGTGGTCAACAAGTACGGCCGGGAAAAGGGTGGGATCAAGGAGAAGGATGAGAACCTCGCCGGTGAAGACATCCGGGAAGGTCTCACCGCGATCATCAGCGTGAAGCTGCGCGACCCGCAGTTCGAGGGACAGACCAAGGGCAAGCTGGGCAACACGAGCATGAAGACGCTCGTGCAGAAGGCCACCAACGACCGCCTCGCCGAGTGGTTCGAGGAGAATCCGGCGGAAGCCAACCGGGTCATCAAGAAGGCCCAGCAGGCGCAGGTCGCCCGTGTTGCGGCGCGCAAGGCCCGCGACGTAGCGCGTAAGTCGGCGACCTTCGGCGGCGGGCTTCCCGGCAAGCTCAAGGACTGCTCGTCGAAGAACCCGGCCGAGTCCGAGCTCTTCATCGTGGAAGGCGACTCCGCCCTCGGCTCGGCCACCGATGCCCGCGACCCGAAGACCCAGGCGATCCTGCCGATCCGCGGAAAGATCCTGAACGTCGAGCGGGCCCGGGCCGACAAGATGATGAAGAACACCGAGGTCCAGGCGCTGATCACGGCGATCGGCGGTGGTGTGGGCGAGGAGTTCGATGCATCGAAGTGCCGCTATCACAAGGTGATCGCGCTGTGCGACGCCGACGTCGATGGAGCCCACATCCGCACGCTGCTTCTCACATTCTTCTACCGGCAGATGAAGCCGATGGTCGAGGCGGGCTACTGCTACATCGCCCAGCCCCCCCTGTATTCGGTGGTCGTCGGCAAGGAGAAGCAGTACCTCAAAGACGATGCGGCGAAGAACGCGTTCGTTGCCGCGAGCCCGAACAAGAAGTTCGAGTTCAACCGTCTGAAGGGCCTCGGCGAGATGGATGCCGACGAGCTCGGCGACACCACGATGGACACCACCAAGCGGACCCTGCTGCGGGTCACCGTCGAGCAGGCCGCCATTGCCGACGAAGTGATGAGCGTCCTCATGGGCGAAGACGTCGAACGTCGCAAGCAATTCATCGTGCAGAACGCCGGCGACGTGCGCTTCCTCGACATCTGAGCCTGGCCATGTATCCGTTCGTCCATGCATCGGTGACGGGCCCGCCCCGAGGTTTCACCGAAACGCGCATGTGTACCCCCGTTCGTTCAACTGAGGATTTCCAGGCATGACCAACATCGAACCGCCGCTCGACTTCGACAACATCGAACCCATCGAGATCCAAGAGGAGATGGAGCGATCCTTCCTCGACTATGCGATGTCGGTGATCGTGTCCCGCGCGCTGCCCGATGTGCGCGACGGCCTCAAGCCGGTGCACCGCCGCATCCTCTGGTCGATGTTCGATTCGGGGTTCCGTCCGGATCGGGCGCACGTGAAGTGCGCCAAGGTCGTCGGCGACGTCATCGGCAACTACCACCCGCACGGCGACACGGCGGCCTATGACGCGTTGGTGCGCATGGCGCAGTCGTTCTCGCTCCGTCATCCCCTCATCGACGGACACGGCAACTTCGGCTCACCGGATGCCTCGGCGGCGGCCTATCGCTACACCGAGTCACGTCTCGCCCCGCTGGCGATGCAGATGCTCGCCGACATCGACGAGGGCACGGTCGATTTCACGACCAACTTCTCCGGTGATCGGGAGGAGCCGTCGGTCCTGCCTTCGCGCTTTCCGAACCTGCTCGTCAACGGCTCGACCGGTATCGCCGTCGGTATGGCCACGAACATTCCGCCGCACAACCTGGGTGAGGTGATCGACGCCACCACGTTCCTCATCGACCACCCCGATGCGACCGTCGAGCAGCTCATGGGCTTCGTCAAGGGTCCCGATTTTCCGACCGGTGCGCTGATCCTCGGTCGCTCCGGGATCATGGATGCCTACCGCACCGGCAAAGGCGCGATTCGGATGCGTGCCGTTGCCGAAATCGAGGAGCTCAAGGGCGGGCGCGAGCAGATCGTCGTCACGGAACTCCCCTATCAGGCAAGCCCCACCGGCATCCTGGAGCGCATCGGCGAATTGGTCGACTCCGGCGAGCTCGTCGGCATCTCCAACGCCAACGACGAATCGGCCAAGGGCAAGACCCGTCTGGTCATCGAGCTCAAGCGCGACGCGAACTCCAACGTGGTTCTGAACAACTTGTTCAAGTACACCGCTCTGCAGTCGACCTTCAGCATGAACACCGTCGCGCTCGTCGATGGCGTGCCGCGTTCGCTCAACCTGCTCCAGGTGCTCACGCACTACGTCGCCCATCAGGTCGACGTCATCACGCGTCGCTCCGAGCACCGCCTCAAGAAGGCACGCGACCGCGCCCACATCGTCGAAGGCCTGCTGAAGGCGCTCGACATGATCGACCTGATCATCCAGGCGATCCGCACCGCCGAAGACCGATCCGGCGCTCGCCAAGCTCTCATGGCCACGCCGTTCGACTTCTCGGAAATCCAGGCGAACTACATCCTCGACATGCAGCTCGGTCGGCTCACCCGGTTGGGTCGTTCCGAACTAGAGACCGAGATGCTTGAACTTCGAGAGCGGATCACCGGACTCGAAGCGATCCTCGGCGACGACGCGGTTCTTCGCACGGTCATCAAGTCCGAAATGGGCGCCGTGCGCGAGCAGTTCGCCACACCGCGTAAGTCGATCATCACGTTCGATCCAGGAGATCTCAGCCTCGAGGACCTCATCGAGGACCTCGAGATCGTCATCACGTTCTCCAAGGTCGGCTACATCAAGGCCATGCCGGCCGACACCTTCCGCACGCAAGGCCGCGGTGGGCGAGGCATCCAGGGCGCGAAGGTGCGCGACGAGGACTACGTCACCGACATCATCTCCACCAGCGCGCACGCGTACCTGCTGTTCTTCTCCACCCGTGGTCGCGTGTATCGACTCAAAGCGCACGAGATCCCGATGAAGGACCGTGCCGCTCGCGGCACGGCCATCGTGAATCTCCTTCCGCTCGCGCCGAACGAGAAGATCCAGGCGATCATCGATACGCGCACGTATGAAGATCATCGGTACCTGTTCTTCTGCACGAAGCTCGGCCAGGTGAAAAAGACGCTCATGAGTGAATACGACTCGTCGCTTCGCGCCGGCATCATCGCCGTGAATCTCCGCGAGGACGACGAGCTTGTCCGGGTCATTCAGACGAGCGGAAGCGACCACATCCTGATGGTCTCCAAGCTCGGGATGGGCATCCGTTTCTCCGAGGAAGACGTGCGTCCGATGGGCCGTGCCGCGGCCGGGGTCCGGGGTATGAAGATGAAGCCCAACGACATCGTCGTGAGCTGCGACTCGGTTTCTGACGCGACCGACATCCTGCTCATCACCAATCAAGGCTTCGGGAAGCGTACGAAGGTGGAGCGCTTCTCGGTGCAGGGTCGGGGCGGACAGGGCGTCATCTCCTACAAGCTCCCGGTCAAGAAGGGACACCTCGCCGCGGCGTTCGTGGTCGAGCTCGACGACGAGATCATCCTGATCTCCGACGGTGGGGTCACCAACCGCCAGGCGGTCCGGGAGATCAGTTCACAGAGCCGCGAGGGCACCGGCGTGCGGGTCATGGCGCTCGATGCCGGGCAGCAGGTCGCCGCGGTCGCCAAGGTGCTCCAGGCCGACACGGAGTGACGCCGGCGCCAGGTGCGGCCGCGGCCCGACGCGGCGCGACGCATTGGCGCGCCGTTCAGGCGGTCGCTGGTGCACGACCGGTTGCCCCCTGTTGTACCTCTCCTACGCTGACCCATCATGGCATCGGTCATCGCATCCGGGCTCTCGCTCGGCCATGGGCCGGTCGTCCTCGCCGAGGGGATCGACCTTGTTCTTGCCCCGGGGAAGGTCATCGGACTCATCGGTGCCAACGGCGCAGGAAAGACCACGTTGCTCCGCGTCCTCGCGGGACTCGAACCACCGCTGGCCGGCACGGTGGCGCGAGCGCCGTCGACCACGACGGTCGGTTACCTCGCCCAGCAGCTTGATCTCGCATCGCCCGACGAGACGATCGGCGAATGGCTGGCCCGACGAACCGGTGTCGGTTCGGCGGCGGCGGCGATGGAAGCGGCCGCCGAAGCGTTGGGACGGGCAGAGGCCGGGGGCGACGACTACGGGGATGCGCTCGATCGCTGGCTGGCGCTCGGCGGGGCCGACTTCGACGATCGTGTGCCTGCAGCGCTTGCCGGGGTCGGCCTCGACGCATCGAAAGGCCCGGGGGATCTCGTCGCGGTCTTGAGCGGCGGACAGAAGGCTCGCGTCGGTCTCGCTGCGCTCGCCCTGGCCCGGTTCGACGTCTTCTGCCTCGACGAACCGACGAACGATCTCGATCTCGACGGCCTGGCCCTGCTCGAGCAGTTCGTGGCCGATGCGGTGAAGCGTCCGGCCGCGGTCGTGGTCGTGAGCCACGACCGGGTCTTCCTGGAGAACGTCACGACGGACGTGGTCGAGCTCGATGCCACCGAGCGGCGGGCGATGACGTTCGGCGGTGGGTTCGCGGCGTTCCTGCGCGAACGCGAACTGCAGCGTGTGCATGCGCTGGAGGCATACGACGACTACTCATCGCGGCATCGGGACCTTCTGGATCGTGCTCGGACGACGAAGGAGTGGGCCGACAAGGGCGTGCGCAAGAGCCGGGCCGAGCTGAAGAAGAAGGGGGCCGATCCCGACAAGATCGGTCGCAAGGCGAAGGCCGAGACCAGCGAGAAGCAGGCCGGCAAGGCGTCGCGGCTGGAGAAGGCGGCGGAACGGCTGGAGGAGGTGGCTGAGCCGCGCAAGGTCTGGGAGCTGCGTTACGTCATCGCTGAAGCGCCGCGTTCGGGCTCGGTGGTCGTCACGATGCGCGGCGCCGTCGTCCGAAGGGGTGACTTCGTACTCGGCCCGATCGATGTGGACCTCGCCTACGGCGACCGGGTTGCGCTGACCGGACCCAATGGAGCAGGCAAGACGACACTCCTCTCGATGCTTCTGGGCCGTCTTGCCCCCGACGCCGGCAACGTGCATCTCGGACGAGGCGTCGTGATCGGTGAACTCGATCAGGGCAGGATGCCCTTGGGAGGCGACGCCACGCTCGTCGACGCGTTCCTGTCGTGGTACCCGGATTCGACCATCGCCGACGTCCGGACCCTCCTGGCGAAGTTCGGTCTGGCCGGTGACGACGTGGTCCGGCCGGCGCGGGCTCTCTCGCCGGGGGAGCGAACCCGGGCCACCCTTGCCCGGTTCCAACACGACGGTGTCAACCTGCTCGTGCTCGACGAGCCGACCAACCATTTGGATCTCGCCGCCATCGAGCAGCTCGAGACAGCTCTCGACACCTACCCCGGCACGCTGCTTCTGGTGAGCCACGACCGCCGCCTCCTCGACGCCGTTCGCGTCACCCGCCGCTGGCATCTCCACCGCGGTCACCTCACCGAGTCCCTGGTGTAGTGCCGGGAGAGAGGTTGCCCCAGCGCGTCCGGTGCTGCGCCGCTCGCTCCGCTCGACTGCTCGAAACACGAGTAGCACTGCCAGTTGGGAGAGAGGT